>NZ_JBQHWA010000018.1:0-75254 GCF_052064225.1 Blautia massiliensis (ex Liu et al. 2021)
TCTGCGATCTGGTTCTGGGATTCTTCGGTACTTATGGTGGTTCGCTGTGCCGATCTGCGATCTGGTTCTGGGATTCTTCGGTACTTATGGTGGTATGCTGTGCCGATCTGGTCCCTGTATTCTTCGATATTTATAGTGATACGCTGTGCCGATCCTGTTTCTGTATTCTTCAATACTTATAGGAATATTCTGTACCAGTCTGACATTTCAGGACAGGACGCCCAGTCCGCTTCCATCCCCCGCATGTTTTTTCCTGTCGATTGGAAGCGTCAGCCAGAGGAAGGTGGCATCGGGCCGGGCTGCTGCGGAGGAGGGGTGATTACTACTTGGGCTGCGGGAGACGGCGTTATTGCGGCAGGGCCTGCTATCTGAGCCGCAGGCGAGTTCTGGCCCTGCCGCAATGCTTTTAGCCGTCTCACGGAGCCCTAGTAGTATCCCCCGACGGAGTCCCTGCCCGGAGCGATGCCTCCTTCCTCTGGCGTCCCTCGACCACATCCACCTCTCAAAACCTCAAAAAACATCCCCAACTGCATCCACTCCCGGGCCAATGCCTCCTTCCTCTGGCGTCCCTCGACCACATCCACCTAACGAAACCTCAAACGTATCCCCGCCTGCCTCCAACGCTAAAAGCAGACGTCAAAAAAATCTCTCGCACAGACATGAGACTCCGGCATTCTCTTTCCCTGGCCTTCCGAAAAAAAATAAAATGTATTATACTTATTGACAAGCGGATAAAAACATCCGCCGCTGTTTATGGCAAATATCACACAAAGGGAGGTTTTTATCATGGAATACAGACGTTTTGGAAACACAATCTATCTTCGTCTTGATCCGAAGGAAGAGATCCTGGAGGAGATCGGCAAGGTTGCAAAAAAAGAGAATATCCGCCTTGCACAGGTCACAGGCCTTGGCGCCATCAATGATTTCACTGCAGGCGTATACAACACAGTGACAAAGGAATACCACTCTATTCAGTTCCAGGGAGCGTTTGAGATCGTATCACTTACCGGTACCGTTACCCGCAAAGACGGTGACGTTTATCTTCATCTCCATATCGCAGCCGGTGACGAGGAAGGCCATGTACACGGCGGTCATCTGAACCGTGCCATCATCAGCGCTACTGCCGAGATCCAGATCCAGGTGATCGACGGAGAGATCGGCCGTGAGTTCAGTCAGGAGATCGGTCTGAATCTGTTTAAATTCTGATTTTGCCAGAGGGATTCCGGACACAGTCTACTGCTTTACAGTTTAAAAATTTCATCACACATAAAAAGGGTGAAACTACACAGCATAATGCTGTCAACTCACCCTTTTCTTTAGCTTCAATATTACCCTCTCCCGCAATATCTGCAATACTGTCACTGCTGTCGCCAAACTCTTCCGCACTCTCTGTCACGGTTCCGGCTTCCGCCAGCGGCATTTCCTCCTGTGCATAGGCCGTCACTGTTCCCGCTGACAGAGATGTGACTGTCACGGACGCCGCAAGCAGCCAGGCCATGATGGTACTCGTCTTTTTCGCATACCTGTTCCTCCCTTTTCCTCTAATTCACTTTACAGTTTTCTGTAAAGCTGATATCACTGTGAATTTGCCTGATATTTTCTGCTCTGTCAACAAAGTGGATTTTAACAAAATCTGGTCCGACGGATGTTCGTAATTGAAACAGGGGACTTCCCTGATTCACCGACATTTACATTGACAAATTTCCCTGTTATGATATACTTTGATAATAAAACTATTTTATACTAAAATTATTTAACGAAAGCAAATGAATGTGAGGATCTGATCATTATGAAGAATTTTAAAATCGGTGATAAACTTACGAAATTTCCCCTGATCCAGGGTGGAATGGGCGTTGGTATCAGCCTTGGCCGTCTGGCAGGCACCGTTGCAAAGGAAGGCGGGATCGGAATCATTTCCACCGCTCAGATCGGCTACCGGGAAAAGGATTTCGACCGGAATACCGAAGAAGCCAACCAGCGGGCTATCCTGTCCGAGATGAAAAAAGCACGCAGGATTTCTCCTGACGGTATCATCGGCTACAACATCATGGTTGCACTGAAGGAGTACGCATCTCATGTAAAAGCCGCTGTCCATGCCGGCGCTGACCTGATCATCTCCGGTGCAGGACTTCCTACAGAGCTCCCTGCTCTTGTCAGCGGAAGCAAAACAAAGATCGCCCCCATTGTCTCAACGGACAAATCTGCAAAGGTTATCCTGAAATACTGGGAAAGAAAGTACAAGCGCACTGCAGACCTTGTGGTGATCGAAGGTCCCCAGGCAGGCGGTCATCTGGGCTTCCACAAGGAAGAGCTGGATTCCTATACACCGGAAGCCTACGACAATGAGATCCGAAAGATCGTCCAGACTGTAAAAAGCTATGCCGCAAAATTCGGCACGGAAATCCCTGTAGTAGCTGCCGGCGGCATCGCCACGCACGAGGATGTAAAGCATGTCCTTGATCTTGGTGTGGACGGCGTTCAGGTCGCCACCCGTTTTATCCCAACGGAAGAATGTGACGCAGACATCCGGCTGAAAGAATCCCTGATCCACGCCGCAAAGGACGACATTGCCATTGTAAAAAGTCCGGTAGGTATGCCGGGACGTGCCATTATGAACTCCTTCATGCAGCACGTCATGGCCGGTAAAAAAATCCCGCACAGTCCCTGCCACCGCTGCCTTGCCAAATGTTCCCCCGGCGAGATCCCTTACTGCATTACAGACAAGCTGATCGCCGCCGTAAAGGGCGACGTGGAAAACGGCCTGCTGTTCTGCGGAGCAAAGGCCTATATGGCAGATAAGATCGAAACCGTGCACGATGTGATCGCTGATCTGTTTGGCACAGAATCGGAGTGCATCCGGCTGTCATAAAGATAAACCTGCGCTGTCAGGCACCTAAACAAAAAGCCCCTGCTTTCATTGCTTTTCGCAGTGAAAACAGGGACTTTTTGTTTTTCTACCGGTTATCGATCTTTTCCGGGTACATGTCATGCTCTGTCAGACGTTTCCAGGCAATCTCCTCCCATCTGGTTCCGGCCTTTCCGTAATTGCAGTAGGGATCAATGGAAATGCCGCCTCTCGGCGTAAATTTTCCCCAGACCTCAATGTATTTCGGGTCCATAAGACGGATCAGATCCTTCATAATGATGTTCACACAATCCTCATGAAAATCTCCGTGATTGCGAAAGCTAAAAAGATACAGCTTCAGAGATTTGCTCTCCACCATTTTTTCACCGGGTACATAGGATATCGTGATCGTCGCGAAATCCGGCTGTCCAGTAATGGGACAAAGGCTTGTAAATTCTGGGCAGTTGAATTTTACAAAGTAATCGTTGTCCGGGTGCTTGTTCAAAAATGTTTCCAGTACCTCCGGAGCATAATTGTCCGGATATTTTACTTTCTGATTTCCGAGAAGGGTGATCCCTTCTTTTTCCAGGTTTTCTCTGCTCATATTTTTTTCCTTTCTATGGTCAGGCGGATATTTATGATCCGATCTATCTGTCAAGTGCCGGGTCCTTCACTCCATTGAGCCGGAATGCCTCTGCTCTGTCAATACAGGTTCCACACACACCACAGGGCTTTTCGCCGCCTTCGTAACAGCTCCAGGTCAGTTCATAAGGAACATTCAGCTCCAGGCCGGTTTTTACGACCTCTGCCTTTGTGCAGCTGACAAAAGGCGCCTCAACCTTCAGCTGGCCGCCGCTTCCCTGATAGATCGCCTCGTTGATCGCATTGTGAAACGCACTGCTGCAGTCCGGATATGCATTTCCGGCTGCATCATCCGCATGTGCTCCGTAATAGATCACACTGCAGTTTTTTGACAGCGCAATACTTGCTGCCGAGGAAAGAAACAATCCGTTCCGGAACGGCACATAGGTTGAAACCGGTGAGCCATCGGTTTCCTTCAGCTGCTCTGCATAGCTTTCGTGCGGGATCTCTCTGTCTGAATGCTTCAGAAGCGAACAGTCACTGTACCGGAAGATCGGCTCCAGATCCAGATAAAGATGCTCCACTCCGTAATATTCTGCTGTTTTTCTGGCAGCCTCGATTTCTTTTGTGTGCTTCTGTCCGTAAGCTACTGTTAATGCAATTACATTCTCTTTTCCATATTTGTTTACGGCAAGCCCCAGGCAGGTGGTGGAATCCACACCGCCGCTTGCAAGTACAAGTGCTTTCATAGCGTTCTCCTTTTCTGCGGTATTTCTTGTTATATTGTGATATGTTTTCCTGTCATACTCCCCGTTTCTGCGGGTCCCAGATCACCTTATGAAGCTGGATCTGAAGCTTTATATCGTTGAGCTTTTTTTCCATAAGGAAATCCACGATCTCCACCGGCTGGATCCTGCCAAATACAGGGCTGAAATAAACTGCCGTTTTTCCGACCAGCCTGTACTTTTCCAGGATTTCCAGGGCTTTTTCCATATCTCTGCGGCTGCTGACCACAAATTTCAGCGTATCCTCACTGCCCAGAAGCTCCAGATTGGAAAGGAGCATCTCTTTTTCCATGCCGCTGTCCGGTGCTTTATAATCCATGGTAAAGGACGGACGTTTTTTTAATATATGATAAGGCTTCAGATCCACGCTTCCATTGGTCTCAATCTCCACCCGCCGGGATGGATCCTCCAGGATTGCCTCGATCAGCTCCTCCATCCCTTTCCGCAAAAGTGGTTCCCCGCCTGTAAGTGTCACATTTTTTACGCCTGTTTCACGGATCCAGGAAAGGATCTCTTCTTCTGTCAGCCTTTCACTCTCACATCCCGGCTCATTTGCCCAGCTGGTATCACAATAGCTGCATTGAAGATTGCAGCCCTTAAACCGGATAAAAGCGGCAAGCTCTCCTGCCCGTCTGCCCTCTCCGTTGATGCTGACAAATTTCTCTACAACCTGATAGGTACTCATAGCCATACCGCCTCCGTTTCTTCTTCCGTTTCCCGGTAAGCTGCACAGTTATTTGGTGTTTCGTAAACAACAGCTCTTTTTACAGGATAGCCCTTTTCTTCCATTTTTCTGAAAAAATACTCTGAAAAATTCTCTGCTGTAGGGCGAAAGGGAACCTTCACCAGATGAAAGCCTTCCTCATCCAGTGCTTCCAGGGTTTTCGGACGTAATGTATTTTCTTCATAGATCAGCGTGTGATCCATGGAATCTGCCAGCTCCCGAAGATCCTTTTTCAGATCTCCGAAGTCTACCAGCATCCCGCGCTCCTGGCCGTTTTTCTCCAGCTTCCGGCTTTCGATCTCAATCTCCACATGCCAGCGATGACCATGGATGTTGGAACATTTGCCGGTGTAACCGGACAGAAAGTGTGCCGAATCGAAATCTGCTTCTGTTTTTAACTGATACATAAATTTTTCCTCCTTCTGGATCTGTCACACCAACCGAATATTTCCATAAATAAGAAAGAATCCTGCTTGCAGGATTCTCCGCCTGCGACGGGTCGCTTCAGCGACATTATTCCTCTCCGTCGCAGTGCGATCCTGCCCGGAGGGCTTTTTTATGTTATAGGAACATTACGGAGTAATTTCCTATAACATAAAAAAGCCGGGATTCCCGGCCTTGATCCTTCTGTGACCTGCATGTCAGGCGGATACTCGCGATCCGCATTCGCTGCGCAGCTTTAAACCGAATAACTGCTTGATCCGGTTTAAATAAAAAAGGGCAGACCCGCCACGAGTCTGCCCTGATTCTCACATCTTCTTCAGCCCTGGTTTTATTTATAGACAGGATGGTGCAAACGAACTGTCTTATATTAATTTGTATGGTATTTCCGGAGATACTGCATCAAACGATAAATCGGACCAGATCATCCGCGTTCGATGCTCACTCATGAGCGCAGTCGCTCCGCAACGATCTATGGGAACTTTCAGCTCCGGAATTACGGTAAATTTTCTGCAGAATTATCTTCTTCCGCAGCACTTCTTATATTTCTTACCGCTTCCGCACGGACACGGATCGTTGGGATAGATTTTTCTTGCAGATGCCGGCTGCATCGGCATTGCTGTCGGCACAAAGCTGTTCGGCATTGCAGTGTGCGGCTTGCCTGTGGCAAACGGCCATACTGCTCCTGAGATCTCATTCGGTGTGTAACCGCGGAATTCCAGCATTCTTGTGTTATTGTTTGCCTCCATGATCAGCTTTGTAAATTTCTCAAGCTGCTCATCGTTAAACTGGATTCCCTTCTGGTTCAGGTTTTCCATGATCACTGACATTCTGCCATCCATGGAGCATTCTTTGTAAATAAAGAACAGTACCTGATCCTTCACTGCATCGGAAACCTTCATCTCATCCAGCAGGAATCTGCCCAGTCTCTGGTAAGAAGCAGATTTTGTCGGATACCCGTTTTCGGAATAATCCAGGATCTCATCTACAGACGGAATATAGAATTTCCGTCCGCCCTGACGTCTCTCGATATCCTTGTAGATGTTATTGACCAGTGCGGATTTCAGGATCAGCTGATCCTCCGCAAGCTCACAGATGCAGGCCTTCTCCGGAATGGTATGATACAGCTCGATGAAGCTGTCATATCCGATGTCAAAGCCTTTTCTCTGCTTAAACATCTCATATACGGTCTTTGCCGGTGCAGATACATACAGATAGCTTACCATAATAAGGCAATCCTTCAGCCAGTTTACCTGGCTGCGAAGTGTCTGGAACTCCGGTGTATTGATCTGATCGTAAACAGCTGCAACCTCTGCCGGAACTTCTGCGTAATCATCACTGTAGGAAACAAGGTAGCCCATATCGTTCAGCCATTCTAACGTATTCCACTCATCCTCTGCAACATGGAAGCATTTTCTCTGAATAGCTGCCTCAAAAGCCAGTACCTCCTGATCGTCTGCTACGAGGAAGCTTGCTTTCATAACCTCCGGTTTAAGAACCTCTGCAGCAACCTTTGCGGCGATCTCTTCCTGATCCATTCCCTTGCAGTGAAGTCCAAGCTCACCTGCAATGCTGAGAAGGTCTTCTTTACGATAGGACATGAGGAAATCTTTTACTGTAGGATTTCTTCTGCTGCCTGTGGCTGCCTCATCTGCTTTTGCAGCTCTGGCTGCTGCCTCTACTGTTGCAACAATGTCTTCCGATGCTTTGGCTGTTTCCGCCTCAGTTTCAACTGCTGCAGTGCATCCCAGCTCCGGTGCCTCTGTCCAGTACGGATCATCCTCACCCTTTACTTCTTTTATAATAGAAGGAGCTTCTGCTGTTCCCTCGTCTTTCTTCTCAATATCAACTCTGTATTCCGGAGCTTCCTTATCCGCACCATACTGACGAAAGGTAAACCATTTCTCGGAATCCATAAGCTCTACAGTCTCTGTCTCGCCTGCATTTAATAATGTGAAATTATTCTTCGCTTCTCCGTCACCGTTCTCACGGATCTGTACTTTTTTCTGAAAAAATTCAATCTCATATAGGCTGCCTGCCGGATACTGAACCAGTTTTTCAAGCATGGCTGCCATATTTGCAAATGTAACGTCAGCCGCAACAGTACAGCGTCTCCATACCGGCGGTTTCGTTCCTTTTCTTGTGATTTTTAACTGATAAAACATTCCTGTGTTCCTCTCCTGTAAATATATGCCGGATCAGGAGATACGAATAACTCCTGATCCGGCGTAAGCAACTTCCCCTATGTTATACAAAAATAGAGAAATTGTCAATATTTGAGAGGCTTCTACAACACAATATCATATTTCTCAACCTGGATCACAGCATTTCCATCACTGTGAAACAGGATCTCATCTGCTTCCACTGGTGTTGGGATCACGGTAGTCGCAGTTTTGCTTCCATCATTGATAAAAAGCTCTATGGAGCTTCGATCCAAGATAAAACGCAGCTTCAGATTTTGTCTGTCATCTGTGATCTGGAGCTTTCTTGTACATACAACATCACGCTGCACCCCGCTCCAGGTTCTGTCGATTTCCAGTATCTGTCTTTTTCGATCATAGGTAAAGACCGTTGTATATTCTTCATTGCGTGCAAGCTCGATCCGGAACTCATTGTACACATCCAATGCTTCCTGATTTGGATTTCCGGAGTTCCTGCTTCCATCCATGATGCCATCTGCGTTCTGCAGTTCCACAGTCAGATCGATCATTCGGCCACGGACGCCTTCAAGGCTTAAGCTCTCACCCACTTTTACATTCTCATAACAGCAACGGTTTTTCCGATAATTCTCAATTTCCCGAACCGGCTTCTGCCAGATCTTTCCGTCACGATATTCCAGCTCTCTCGGAAGAGTCATCATTCCCTGCCATCTCTGCTTTTCCTTGATCACACAGCTATCCCAGGATTTCATCCAGGCGATCATCACTCTTCTTCCATCCGGAAGAAGGGTTGTCTGCGGCGCATAAAAATCAAGTCCGTAGTCCAGACTTACCGGTGCGTCTTTTTCAAATGTATGTTTTTCGCTGTCATAATCTCCCGTAAAATACAGGGAATTATGTCCATTATGAAACTCATACCCTTTTGCACGCATATGCTGCGGAGAACAGATCAGCACATGTTTATCCCCGAGCGGAAAGAAATCGGGGCATTCCCACATAACACCGATTTCTCCTGTGGAGTTCTCCGCAAGAATTGTTTCAAATTTCCATTCTTTCAGATCTTTACTGGAAAACAGAACTACCTGTCCAGGAATTTCTTCGCTGCGGCATCCTACGAGCATATGGTATGTTCCGTTATCTTCCCATATCTTCGGATCACGGAAATCAACTCTGCTGCATTTCTCCGGAAGCATATCCCCGGTGACTACCGGATTTTTCTCTGCCTTTACATAATCTTTTCCGTCACCCCAGGCAAGGCACTGATTCTGCCGGACTTCTTCTTTTCCATCAGGCAGCTTTTCTGTTGTAACTCCTGTGTAGATCAAAGCCTGTTTTCCATCCGCTTCAATAGCACTTCCGGAAAAGCATCCCTCTCGATCATATTCCTGATCCGGTGCAAGCGCTGCAGGAAGCTGCTCCCATCTGATCATATCCTCCGTCACACTGTGGCCCCAGTGCATAGGGCCCCAGTCACGGCTGTAAGGATGATACTGGTAAAAAAGATGTACCTTTCCTTTAAAAACAGAAAATCCATTGGGATCATTGATCCAGCCAACCGGTGCAGATACATGAAAGGCCGGTTTCTCTTCCTGCGGGATATTTTTTGCTTCCTCTATTTCATAAAGACGTGCTTTTTCAAGTTTTTCACTCATACTCTGCTCTCTCTTTCTTTTTTATGTTTCTGACCGGTATCTTTTTCTGTTTTTATTTCTCTGTCTCACTAAGAGACTTCTGATACTGGTCAAAATATTTCTGTTTGATTGCCAGATAATCAGACAGTCCATACTTCTCCATCTTTTTCAGATAGGAATCCCATTCTTTTTCGATGCCGCCATTCAGGATCCAGTCTGCTTTTTTCTGTTCCGCATACTTCTTGATATCCGTGTCGTACTGAGATACCTTATTGGTATCATCAATACTCATAAATACATTCGGATACACATATTTACTGTTCATATCCTTAAGATATGTTTCGTGCATATTGTCGAGACGCCATTTTGCATCTGCCGGCTCTGTTACATATACATCGTAATACTCGTTAAGTATTGCCAACGGTCCGTTTACAGACTGTGCTTCACGAACCTCTACCGGAGATGCATCTCCCAGATCCATATGTTTCAGCATCTGACCACCTTCTGCATTCTCGGACATCTCAAAGATATTAAATGAATCTTTTTCCCCGTAAGTACCCCAGTTATTCTGCGGAGACTGGATCGGTGCATACATCTGATCGATCCATGCTGCTGCCAGTGCCGTATTCCGACAGCTTGTAGTCAGAACGCAGCGTCCTCTGTCAAAGCCACTGGTTTCACTGTTATTCTGTCTTGTGATATTTACAAGACCATCCGGACCGGCCAGCGCCGGGAGCATTACATAATCTTCATTGTTATCAATATTTGCAATATCCCAGGTGAAACACAGACCATATCTGTGGTTCTTACCTTTTGCAACATAAGTTGACCATTCCTGGGTAAAAGCCTCCGGATCCACCAGCTTTTCTTCTACCAGCTGATGGAGCCACTGAATACCTTCTTTATAGCCTTCCTGTACAGTTGTATAAATAACGGTTCCATCATCTTTCACTGCAAAATGATCACCGGTGTCACCATATCCTTCTCCGAATCCGTTGATGAGAATTGCAGGATCCTGATCACCATTATTGATGATAAAGGACATCGGGATCACACCGCCCTCAATATCAAATTCTTGTTCCAGTTTATCTGCATTGTCGCGGAAAGCGATCAGAACCTGTTCCAGTTCCTCAGTTGTAGTCGGAACGTCCAGCTTCAGATAATCCAGCCATTTTTTATTAATGTAGGGAATATCTCCAATTGCCTGAATGGCTTCTTTCCCCGCACCAAGCTGCTCGATCCATGGGAAAGAATAAATATGTCCGTCCGGTGCTGTACACATTGTTCTGTATTCCGGGTATTTTTCAAATACAGCCTTAAGATTCGGCATGTATTTATCAATGAGATTTTCTACCGGAATAATGATTCCCTGTTTGGCATAACGAAGAAGATCATAATCACTCATCCCTGCGTTAAAAAGTCCATCCGGAAGATTTCCGAACTGTGCCAGCGCCAGATTTTTTTTGTCATTAAACTGATCCGATACAAAACAGGTCCAGTCAATGTGGACATTGGTCTGCTTTTCCAGTCTTTTAAAAATCGTTCTTTCATTAGGTTCCTGTGTAGATGTTGCAGGTGCACTGGTAATAAAAGACAGCTCTGCTTTTTCTTTCAGAGGAAAGGACACATCTTCCACCGGGATATCCGGATCTGTTTCTGCTTTCATGTGTTCTTTTCCGTTTCCACATCCGGCACTGCATACCATTATAATTGCAGAAAGCCCGATTGCCAATAATGCCTTCATTCTTTTTTTCATCATTATCAACCTCCTGTCATCAGCCTTTTACAGAACCAACCATAATGCCCTGGTCAAAATATTTCTGGAAGAATGGATACATGATCAGAAGCGGTAAACTTGATACAATGATCGTAGCATATTTCAGAAGTTCCGCTACCTTTGCCATCTGTGCAGTACTCTGGATATCTGCGATCATTCCGGGCTGCGGTGTATTCTGTACAAGGATGGAACGAAGTACCAGCTGCAATGGCTGCAGTTTCGCATCATTCAAATAAATCATAGCGTCAAAATAACTGTTCCACATTCCTACAAAGGACCACAGTGCAAGCACTGCGATGATCGGTTTGCATACCGGCATCATAATCTTGAAAAAATGCTCGATTTCCGTGGCACCGTCAATGGCAGATGCCTCTCTGAGTTCCTTGGGGATAGACTGATAATAGGTTCTGGCAAGGATCATGTTCCAGACATTAAACGCACCCGGAAGCAGGATTGCCCAGATTGTATTTACCAGATGCAGCTGATTGATCAGGATAAAAGTCGGGATCATTCCTCCACCGAAAAACATGGTAATGAGAAAAATAACATTGAAGAAATTTCTTCCCACAAATTCTTTCTTGGACATTGGATATGCTGCCAGCAGAGTTACCAGAACTGAAATAATGGTAAACACCAGGGAATAAAAAAATGAGTTTGCAAAGCCTCTCCAGATCATATTATTTTCAAGAACTCTGCGGTACGCATCGATCGTCCACTTCCGCACATCAAAGCTGATCCCCTGGCTGTTCAGCACATTCGGATCCATAAAGGATGCGATCACAACATATAAAAGCGGAACCAGAATGGAAAGTACAAATGCACCCAGAAGTACGTATCCGATTCCTAAAATGGCTTTGTCAGATGCCGAATATTTCTTTTTCTTTGCTTTTGCCATAACAGCACCTCCTATAATCCCTCTCCGTCATTCAGTTTCTTGACTACCCAGTTTACAAAGATCAAAAGAATTACATTGATCACTGAATTAAACAGCCCCACTGCTGTAGAATATCCATAGTCTCCATTCAGAAGACCGATTCTGTATACATAAGTAGAAAGAATCTCAGATGCAGGAAGGTTCATATCTGTCTGCAGTGCATATGCTTTTTCAAAACCAATGCTCATAATATTTCCGGCCTGAAGGATAAACTGGATCACAATGATGTTTTTAATAGCCGGAAGCTGTACATACCAGATCTGCTGCAGGATATTTGCACCATCCACCACTGCTGCCTCTTCCAGATCCTTACTTGCATTGGCAAGTGCTGCAGTATACATAATGGATGCCCATCCGGCTGTCTGCCAGATTCCGCTGGCTATGTAAATCGTACGAAATGCTGCCGGCATAGTCATCCAGTTGGCATCGGAACCGATCAGTTTATTCAGTGGACCTACAGGTGAAAGAAACATACGAACCATACCGCAGAGTACGATAACGGAAATAAAATTCGGCGCATAGATCAGAAGCTGAATTTTTTTCCTGATCCCGGCTCTCCGGATCTGATTCAGAAGAAGTGCCAGGATGATCGGAATCGGAAATCCCCACAGTAGTCCGTAAATACTCAGTTTCAGAGTGTTCACAAGATAATTCATAAAATCCGGTGATGCCAGAAATCTCCGGAAGTATTCCAGTCCTACCCATTTGCTTCCAAATACACCATCAATGACATTGTAGTCCTCAAAAGCGATCAGTACGCCACCCATGGGCACGTATTTGAAGATGATCGTCAGAAGAAGTGCAGGCAGCAGAAAAAACACATACAGCTGCCAGTTCTTTTTCACATACTGAAGCTTTTCTGCAGCAGTTCTTTTTCCTGCCGGAACAGCTTTCGCAGAACCTTTTTTCATTCTCTTTTCCTCCCTTTTTTGTTCTTTCGTTCTTGTTTAGTAACCGGTAAAGTAACCGGTTACTTTATAATTTGATACTACTATATGACATAGCTTCTGTCAACCTTTTTTGTTAATTTATTCAAGAAAAGTTACCGGTTACTTAACTGGTTATTTTTTTATTGCTATTTAACGTCTGTATTGTTATACTTAATTATATCAATCTAATCATCCTGTACGGTCTGCAGATTTCTCTTATATGATCACATCTGCTTTCCGTATCATAACTTTCTGCTGTTAAAAGGAGACTATTTTTTTATGGCTAAAAAACAGGTAACATTTGCCGATATTGCAGAATACACTGGTTTTTCCAAGACTACGATCTCCAGATATTTCAATCATCCGGATTCTCTGACCCTGGAAAATCAGGAAAAGATCGCAAAAGCCCTTGATGAGCTCGGCTACAGAAAAAACAAGCTTGCCAGGGTTCTTGCCAATGGAAAAAGCGAATTTGTAGGGATCATTGTCCCGAACCTTTATCTTCATTATTATTCCGAAATGCTGACACAGCTTCTTCGAAGTTACTCCGACTATCATTACAAATTTCTGGTTTTTGTCAGTGATGGCGGCCCGGAGAAAGAAATGCAGTATCTGGACGAGCTGATGGCTTATAAGATTGAAGGACTTATTGTTCTCAGCCATACTCTTTCCTCTGAAAAACTGGCTTCCTATAATATTCCTGTGATCGCCATTGAACGTGAAGCAGAACATATATGCAGCGTTACAACAGACAATTACATGGGCGGCATGCAGGCTACTTCTCTGCTGATACGCAATCAGTGTGATGTACTGATCCACATCAATGTCCATGTACCTGAGAATATTCCGGCTTATGACCGTATCCGTGCCTTTGAGGAAACATGCCGGGAATATCATGTTCCTTATGAACTGAACCTTAATGTTTCCGGTGATTCCTATCAGGAGCTTTTTGAACAGATGCGTGTGATCTTTCAGGATATTGACAGTAAATATTCCGGTCAGAAAAAAGGCATATTTTTATCCAATGATACTTACGCAAATATATTTCTCAATCTGATCTTCCAGAAATACAACTGTCTGCCGGATGAATATCAGATCATCGGATTCGATAATTCACCCATTGCTGCGGAGTCCATCATCCCGATCACTACTATTGGACAGCAGATTGATGTGATCGCACAGACTACCATGGAACTGCTTGTGGAACAGATGAACGAAATGAAGAAAAGAAAACCGGCACCGCTTCAAAAACCGATCCACAAAAAGATCACTCCTGTTCTGATACGACGGCAGACAACAGGAGACTGAAAATACTTACAACATTTTTCCATATTCCATAACAACCCGTATATTCATGTACCGGAAACTTCATGCTATAATTCTGTGGAAAAATGTCAGATAACCATTACCGCCGGGAAATGTTTTACAGGTTTCCCGACATCTATAAATATCTATTCAGGGAGGAAATCATGAAAAAAGATCAGGAAATTTTTCAGGAACGTTTAAACCATCATCACGACGAGCTTCGATGGCTGTACACAGAGCTTTATCACAATGACGATATGTTTGCAGAGCTCTGCGACCAGATGTACCAGTATTTTACAGCACGCCGCCGCGCGCTCAAAAACCGCGACCTGGAAAGAGAAAAAAATCCGGACTGGTTCCGCCAGAAGGATATGCTTGGCATGATGCTCTATATTGACAATTTTGCCGGCAACATCAAGGGAGTTTCTGCCAAGCTTCCATATCTTAAGGAATGCAACGTGAACTGTCTTCATCTGATGCCGTTCCTTGATACCCCGAAGGGCCGTTCCGACGGTGGTTACGCAGTAGCCGACTTCCGCAAAGTCCGCCCGGACCTTGGTTCCATGAAGGATCTGGCTGCCCTTGCAGATAAATGCCACAAAAACGGAATGAACCTGTGTATGGATTTTGTTATGAACCACACTTCCGAGGATCATGAGTGGGCCAAAAAAGCACGCCAGGGTGACGGCGAATATATGAGCCGCTACTTCTTCTACAATAACCGTGAGATCCCGGACGAGTACGAAAAAACCGTACCACAGGTATTCCCGACCACTGCTCCGGGGAACTTTACCTGGCTTCCGGATATCGGTCACTATGTCATGACTACCTTTTATCCGTACCAGTGGGATCTGAACTATGGCAATCCCCGTGTTTTCAATGAGATGATGTACAACTTCCTCTTCCTTGCAAACCAGGGAATGGACGTGATCCGTATCGATGCGGTTCCGTATATCTGGAAGGAACTGGGAACTCCATGCCGTAACCTGAAGCAGGTGCATACGATCGTTCGTATGATGCGTATGATCGCCGAGATCGTCTGCCCAAGTGTCGTACTTCTGGGTGAGGTCGTTATGGAGCCGGAGAAGGTTGTTCCCTATTTCGGAACCGTAGAGAAACCGGAATGCCATATGCTTTATAATGTAACAACCATGGCTACAACCTGGAACAGCATTGCCACTCGTGATATCCGCCTTCTGAAAAAACAGATGGATATTGTAAACAGCCTTCCGAAGCAGTACACCTTCCTGAATTATCTCCGCTGCCATGACGATATCGGCTGGGGACTTGATTTCGCCACCCTGAAAGAATGGGGCATGGATGAGCCATCTCATAAGCGTTACCTGAATGATTTCTTTACAGGAAAGCATCCGGGAAGCGACAGCCGCGGAGAGCTCTATAATGATGACCCGGTAACTCAGGATGCCCGCTTCTGCGGAACTACTGCTTCCATGTGCGGGATCGAGGCTGCTCTTTTTGAAAAAGATGACGAGAAGCTGAAAAGGGGTATCCGCGAGGATCTGATGCTTCACGCATATATGCTTACCCAGTCCGGAATCCCGATGCTTTACAGCTCCGATGAAATCGGACGTCTCAATGATTATTCCTATAAAGAGGATCCTGATAAGGCTGCAGATTCCCGCTATATCCACCGTGGTGCTTTCCAGTGGGAGCTTGCCGGAAAAAGAAACTCCAAATCCTCCGTTGAGGGACAGATCTTCCAGACTCTTAGCCGAATGGAGCAGATCCGCAGCCAGGAATCTGTTTTTGATAAGGACTGTGATGTATATACATACGATGTTCATGATGACAGCATTCTCTGCATCCTTCGCCAGAAAGGAAACGAACGTTTCATCGGAATCTTCAATTTCAGTGACAGCGAAAAAACTGCCTGGATGCAGGAGGAGGGAACCTTCCGTGATCTGATCACTGACCAGACACTGGAGCTTAAGGACGTGGAGCTTCCGGCTTATGGATTTATGTGGTGTAAGAGAATGTAACTGTTACTTGGTAAATAAAAAAGACGTGGCCTTACGGATCCACGTCTTTTTATTATGTTATATCTTTATTTTTTATAAGCTGTTCTGGTATTCAGAAATTACTTACAGGAGTTCCTCCCTCTGCATTGTAGATATTATTGCATAAGCTGTTCTGGTATTCAGAAATTACTTGCAGAGCTCCTCTGCCATTGCATCGATCTCTGCCACATTCTCATCACTGAGGGAAGACATGATCTTTACATTGTTCTCAAGCCATGTGATATTTTTACTCTTCTCGAACATTCCTTTCATGACTTTAGCTGCAGTCGGTGCCCAGCTTCCGTTCTCAATGAGGCCGATGGTGCGGTTCTGGTAATTACGCTCTGTCAGGTTCTCGATGAATGTACGCATAAACGGGAATGCTTCTCCGTTGTATGTAATGCTGGCCAGTACCAGCTTGCCGTAGCGGAAAGCGTCCTCCACTGCCTCTGCCATGTCTTCTCTTGCAAGATCGCAGACAACAACCTTCGGGCAGCCCTTTTCCTCCAGCTTCTGTGCAAGAAGCTCTGCTGCTTTCTTTGTATGTCCGTATACAGATGTGTAGGCGATCATTACTCCTTCACTCTCTACTTTATAAGAAGACCAGATATCATATTTCTCCAGATAATGTCCAAGATTTTCGGTAAGGATCGGTCCGTGAAGCGGGCAGATGGTCTGGATATCAAGAGTTGCTGCTGCCTTGAGAAGCTTCTGTACCTGCGGACCGTATTTTCCGACGATTCCGATATAGTAGCGACGTGCTTCGCAGTCCCAGTCCTCTTCTACATCAAGAGCTCCGAATTTGCCAAAGCCATCTGCGGAAAACAGAACTTTGTCTGTGCTGTCATATGTAACCATAACCTCCGGCCAGTGAACCATCGGTGCAAATACGAAGGTAAGGACGTGTTTTCCAAGTGTCAGGGTGTCACCGTTGGCTACAATATGTTTCTTTCCTTCCAGATCCATTCCACGGAAGAAATTCTCCATCATGGTAAAGGTCTTTGTGTTGGCAACAACAGTTGTATCCGGGTATGCTTTCATGAAATTCTCAATATTTGCTGCATGGTCCGGCTCCATATGCTGGACTACAAGATAGTCCGGTTTCGCGCCATCCAGAACCTCTGCAACTTTTCCCATCCACTCTTCTGTGAAGCCGGCATCTACAGTGTCCATAACTGCGATCTTCTCATCTCTGATCACATAGGAGTTGTAGGACATTCCGTTTGGCACTACATACTGTCCCTCAAACAGGTCTACCTGATGATCGTTTACTCCTACATAATAAATATCATTTCCGATTTTCATTGTATTGAGTTCCTCCTTAGTCTGCTGTATTTTATATTTCCAATATTTCTGAAAATACTTTTTTATTGCTCTCATTTATTATATCATTGTTCGTACTGAAATCAATGTAGAATCTATAAATAAAACCAAACCTCTGCGCCTGGTAAAAGAGCTATTTTCCCCTCTTTACAAACCTATTCCAACATAGTATTGTATACCTTGGATGAAGGAATTTTTTATAATTTTTATGAGGTAAACTATGTGTGAAAATGAAAAAAAGAAAACGTCTTCCATTGAGATGACCTCCGGCTCTCTCTGGAAAAATATCCTCCTCTTTAGCCTTCCCCTGATGGGGTCCCAGGTATTGGAGGTTCTTTTTAATTTAAGTGATGTTGCGGTTGTGGGGCGATTTGCAGATTACATGGCACTTGGAGCTGTGGGTTCCACAACTCTGCTGGTCACTTTATTTACCGGAATCCTGATCGGCATGGGCGCCGGAGTCAATGTTCGTGTAGCACACGAGCTTGGTGCCGAAAACAGAAAAGGTACCGAAGAAACGATCCATACATCTCTTCTTCTCTGTGCCATCGCAGGACTTCTGGTCTGTGTCGTCTGTCTTCTGTTTTCCGGACAGATGCTGTCCATGATAAATACGAAACCGGAGCTGATGGACCAGGCTGTTTTATATATGAAGATTTATGCTCTGGGTATGCCGGCCATGGCTGTATACAATTTCGGTAACGGCGTATTAAGTGCCCGCGGCGATACGAAGCGACCGCTGATCTATCTTTCCATTGCCGGAGTGATCAACGTTCTTCTGAACCTTTTTTTCGTTATCGTCTGTCATATGGCCGCCGCAGGTGTGGCAACTGCCAGCGCGATCGCACTGTATATCTCCGCAGCGCTGGTAATGATCCACCTCCTTCGGAGAAAAGACGAATGCAGGGTATCCCTGCGTAAGCTCCGTCTTCACCCGAAGGCCTGTAAAGCAGTACTGCTTCTTGGTATTCCCACAGGTCTGCAGAACGGGATTTTTGCCATTGCAAATCTGTTCGTACAGACCGGTGTCAACTCCTTCGATGCAGTCACGGTTTCCGGAAATGCCGCTGCCGCAAATGCAGACTCTCTGATCTACAACGTCATGTTTGCTTTCTATACTGCATGCGCGAGCTTCATCGGTCAGAACTGGGGTGCCGGAAATAAAAAACGTATGCTGAAGACTTATGGGATCAGCCTTACCTATGCCTTTATCGCAGGCGCGATCCTTGGTGGACTGCTTCTTGTTTTCGGTCCGCAGTTTCTGTCACTGTTTGCCACAGAACCGGCAGTCATCGATGCCGGCATGGAGAGGATCCGGATCATGGGCTTCAGCTATGCCTTCAGCTGTTTTATGGATTGCAGTATCGCCGCTTCCCGTGGCATCGGAAAAAGTATCCCACCGACCATCATCATCATTCTGGGATCCTGTGTATTCCGTGTCATCTGGTTCTATACGGTGTTTGCACACTTCCAGACCATTTCCTCACTTTATCTCCTGTATATTTTCTCATGGGGAATTACAGGCTTTGCGGAGGTTCTGTTCTTTGCTGTAAGCTTCCGGAAAATTCGGACCTGATACTTCAAATATATAGCGCCAGACGAAGCATTGATCTGGCGCTTTTTATATCTTTCTCGCGTTTTATGTACATTTGTCTTTACAAGGCGGACATAATTGTATATAATTATCCTGTTGTGCTTTTACGCGATGCAGTAATACCGGCTTAGAACGATCCGCCCTTTACACTGGATCGTTGCTTTGCGGCTCAGCATTTTTTTAGCACACTCACACAATAGGAAAGAGGAAACTAGTTATGAAAAAACTGATTCAAAAATGGAACAGCATCAACCTGATCAAGCGTATCATCTGTGGTCTGATCGTTGGTATCATTCTCGGACTTGCGATCCCTCAGGCATCTGTGATCTCCATTCTCGGTGATCTGTTCGTCGGTGCTCTTCGTGGAATTGCTCCGCTTCTGGTGTTCTTCCTGGTAATGAGCTCTCTGTGCCACATGGGAAAAGGCCAGAAAACAAACATGAAATTCGTTGTTGTACTTTATCTTCTGGGAAATATACTCTCAGCACTGGCAGCTGTGATCTCCAGCCGCCTGTTCCCGATCATGCTGACTTTTTCCGAAAATACAAATACTTCCGACGTCACTCCGCCAAGCGGTGTTGCAGAAGTCCTCAAAAACCTTCTGATGAACATTGTTTCCAACCCGGTTGACGCACTTGTCAACGCCAACTATATCGGTATCCTTGCATGGGCCATCATCTTCGGTATCGCACTGAAGGCCGCAAGTGAAACTACCAAGACTGTCATCGAAAACATTTCCGATGCAACCTCCACAGCCGTAAGATGGATCATCAGCCTTGCTCCATTTGGTATCATGGGCCTGATCTTCACAACCATCTCCGAGCAGGGGCTTGACGTACTGTTAAGCTATGGCCGTCTGATCTGTATACTGGTGGGAACCATGCTCTTTGTTGCACTGGTGATCAACCCGATCATTACTTTCATCTGCACACGCCAGAATCCGTATCCGCTGGTTCTGCGCTGCCTGAAGGACAGTGGTATCACAGCATTCTTCACAAGAAGCTCTGCCGCCAACATTCCGGTAAACATGGAGCTGTGCAAGGATCTCGGACTTGATGAGGATACCTACTCCATCTCCATCCCTCTTGGTGCGACCATCAACATGGGTGGTGCAGCGATCACCATTTCCATCATGGCTCTGGCAGCTGCACATACACTCGGTATCAGCGTAGACTTCCCGACCGCTCTGATCCTCTGCATCCTGGCTGCTGCAAGTGCAGCTGGTGCTTCCGGAGTTGCCGGCGGTTCTCTTCTTCTGATCCCGATGGCCTGCAGCCTTTTCGGAATCCCCAATGATGTTGCCATGCAGGTAGTTGGTGTCGGTTTCATCGTAGGCGTGATCCAGGATTCCTGTGAGACAGCACTGAACTCTTCCACAGACGTACTTTACACAGCATGCGCCTGCAGGATCAGAAAGAATAAATGATCACACTTATAAACCGTCAGGCGGGTATTCGTAATTGAAACAGGGGACTCCCTTGATTCGGTTAAAAGGAGCAGATCTTCCGTATTTGGAAAATCTGCTCCTTTTTTTGGCTTAACCTTCAGTTCCTGCAATATCTGCCCCATATAAAATTATCCGTAATCGGTAAATAAAACATCCTCTACATTCGAAAAAGCTTCCAGTTCTCTCCCATCTGCACAGCCAGATATACGATCTCAAAGATCACAGCTACAGATCCAAGCTTAAAAAGCAAGGAATCCACAAAGCCTCCTGCCTTACAGAAATCCAGCGCAATGCCTCCCGGCAGCGGATACAGAATCCGTACCCGTTTCCGGTTAAAGCAGTCCAGCACCAGATGTGATGCGAATCCAACCACAAAATAAAGGACCAGCTTCACGGACACCATGGATATGGCTGCACTTAAAATGGCCATAGCCATGATCGAATGCATAAATGACCGGTGCGGCTGATTTTTTCCAAAGGCGCAGACTGCAATAAAAATAATAACTCCCAGGGCAACCGGCGCCATAGACTGGTTATTGCGGATCTTTTCCCAGATAGAAAAATCATAAAAATAATTCAATGCGATCTCTGCTGCCACAAGCAGTACCGCGATCAGTGAGATCCGGTCCGCATCCTTATGGGATTTGGAGGTTCCTACATCAATGTCGCTGATCAATGCTCCAAGCATTCCTGTTCCTGCCGCAAGTACCAGACCGGAAACCGTAGAGGGCTGTGTAACTGCCAGCACTGTTCCGAGTCCGACTGCCGCGTGTGTTTTTCCTGTCATAATTCTCCCCTTATTGTAAGAAATCTTCCGTTATTCAGGATTATCCACTGCTACAGATCAGACACTCTCTTCTGATCTTCTGCATATATAAATGTATCACTTTATCATTTACCGCAGATCTGAAAATACAATAAGGCAGCTGTCAGCCTTACCTTTTACTGACAGCTGCCTCCACGAAACAGCATTATATCACATAAAAAATCACGATTCTATCTAAAATCTTTCTACTTTCTTTCACGTCCCGTTTAAATGGAATATGTCTCTTGGATCTCTCTTTTAATCAGACCAGTTCATACGTCCGTAGCGAAGTGCAATACCTTGGATCTCTTTCTGAAGCTTCACAGTCAGCTCCCTTTTGCGGATCCTCCACTTCCAGTTCTTTCCTACTGTGGAAGGCTGGTTCATTCTGCAGCTGTTATCCAGGCCCATATAATCCTGCATAGGGATCACACAGAGCTTTGCACTGCTTCTCATAACCAGGCTGATAAAGCATTTATGCAGCTCTTTATCCGGTGTATAGTTATCACAGAGATAATCCCTGGCAAGCTTACGCTCTTTTGCCATAATGCTCTTCCACCATCCGGCGATGGTCTCATTATCATGGGTTCCTGTGTATGCCACACTGTTCTCCGGATAGTTGTGCGGAAGATAATCGTTGGCACAGCCGGAATCTCTGGAATCAAACGCAAACTCCAGGACCTTCATTCCCGGGAATCCACTGTCATGGACAAGCTGACGCACAGAATCTGTCACATAGCCAAGATCCTCCGCAATGACCTGCTTCCAGCCAAGGGCCTGCTCCACTTTGCGGAACAGATCGATCCCGGGACCTTTTTCCCAGTGACCGCCAATGGCATTTTCTGCACCGTACGGAATAGAAAAATACTCGTCAAAGCCACGGAAATGATCGATCCTTACCACGTCATAAAGGCGGAATACGTAGCTCAGTCTGGAGATCCACCACTGATATCCTGTATTTCTGTGGTAATCCCAGCGGTACAGTGGATTTCCCCAAAGCTGTCCTGTTGCGGAAAAACCGTCCGGCGGGCATCCGGCTACAGCCACCGGCACATTCTCCTCATCCAGCTGGAAAAGTTCCGGATGAGCCCAGGTATCTGCACTGTCCATAGCTACATAGATCGGGATATCTCCGATGATCTGAATGCCTTTTTCGTTGGCATATTTTTTCAGTTTCATCCACTGCTCATAGAATTTGAACTGCATATACTGCTGGAATTCAATATCAAAATATAATTCTCTGCGATAGTAGTCCATGGCATTTGCCCAGCGAAGGCGGATATCCTCTGCCCATTTTGTCCACTCAACACCGCCGAACTGATCCTTTACTGCCATAAAAAGTGCATAGTCGGAAAGCCACCAGCTGTTTTCTGCAACAAATTTCTGATAATCCGGATTCTCGCTGATGTTGCTGTTTTCGTAAGCTTTGCGGAGAAGCTTGTAACGGCCTTTGTAGATTTTTTCATAGTCTACGCTGTCTGCTCTTCTTCCCCAGCTGACCTTATCACAGTCCTCCTTTGTAAGGACGCCTTCCTCCACCAGTGCCTTCAGGCTGATAAAATACGGATTTCCCGCAAAAGTGGAGAAGGACTGGTACGGAGAATCTCCGTAACTGGTAGGTCCCAGCGGAAGGATCTGCCAGTAGCTCTGTCCCGCTTCCTTCAGCCAGTCCACAAAATCATAGGCACTCTTTGAAAAACATCCGATGCCGTACTCTGACGGCAGGCTTGTGATTGGCATCAGAATGCCGGCTGCTCTTTTATCCATATCTTTTCTCTCCTTATGTTGAGCCCTGCATCTCAGAGCATCTTATCTATTATCCTCTCACGGATGCATATTCATATAATTTACGCAACCGTTTGCGTAAATTATACGTCCATTTTGCATGAAGTGCAATGCGTTTTTGTCTTTTCTACCTTTCTTACAATTTTTACATCCTGATTTTGTGCAGTTTTTCATTATGTCAAACAGAATCTGTCTGCATCTCACTACCTGATTTTCTGTGCATCTGTTTTTACGCAATTTCATGCAATTTTCCGTGCAATATGTTTGACAGTATCCTTGTTATGAACTACAATATCTCTATCAGACTGAGATAAAAAAGCCGGATCAGAGGCATACTTCCGCTTTGATCCGGCATATCCGTGAGGAGGCAAATTTATGGCAGTAACCATCAAAGATGTGGCAGCTCTGGCCGGGGTGTCCCCGTCCACCGTTTCCAGAACCTGCAAAAATAATCCATCTATCAGTGAAGAAACCAAGGAACGTGTACGCAGAGCCATGGCGGAGCTTGGCTATGAGCCGAATTTTCAGGCCAGTAACCTGGCAGCACAGATTTCCCGCTCCATCGGTATCATCCTGCCTCCGTCCCCAAAGGAGACATACGAGAATTCCTTTTACCTTGAGACGATCCGGGGGATCAGCCACTACTGTAACGCACATCAGTATATCAGCACCATTGTTACCGGTCAGAATGAAGAAGAGATCCTTAACGCAGTACGTTCCATGTCCAGAAGCGGTAAGGTTGACGGATTTATTGTTCTTTATTCCCGTGTGAATGATCCTGTTATTGATTTTCTTTTCAGTGAAGGACTTCTCTATATCCTGATCGGAAAACCGGCACAATACACCAATCATACGATCTATATCGATAATGACAACCTTCTGGCCGGACAGGAGGCAACGGAGTATCTTTATGCTCTGGGCCACCGGAAGATCGCTTATCTGGGTGTAGATAATTCCCTGGTCTTTTCCGCAGACCGCAAAACCGGCTATATGACTGCGCTGATCAGCCACGGATTAACCGTACAGCCCGAATACTGTATAGAGGTTCCTGCCGCTTCCCAGAATGAGTTTCAGGAGCTTCGAAAGCTGCTTTTAAGTGAGGAGCGCCCTACAGCTGTGCTTGTCAGTGATGATATTCTGGCACTTTCCCTGGAGCGGATCTGTATAGAAGCAGATATCTCCATACCGGAGGATCTGTCCATTCTTTCCTTTAACAACTCACTTTTTGCCAGACTGACTTCACCACAGCTGACCTCCATTGATATTAACTCCGGGCAGCTTGGAATGGAAGCAGCCACGCAGATAATCAGTCATATCGAAAATCCAAGCCTTCCGGCCACAAAGATCATTGTACCTCACCAGCTGATCGAAAGGGACAGCTGCTGGAAGATCTGATCTGCTTTCAAACAAAAAACAGGTATCTTCTCTGCTGACTGTGTATTGACCACCACTTATCGATCTGACATTGGTGGTCGATCTACCGCCCGGCAAAAAGATACCTGTTTTTCATTTTTTATAATGCTTTCTCATAACACCAGTACATATGTCCCCAGAGTTCACACTCTCCCACGTTCTCAAAATTCAGCTTATCATAAGAACGGAGTGCTTTTACATTGTCCTTCGCAACAAGAAGATGTACAGCTTTATAGCCCCGCTTCTTCAGTTCTTCCATCACACCCTTAAGAAGTTTCCCGGCAATCCCCTGATTCTGGAATTCCTGACATACTCCCACCCGGGAGACCTCCGCTGACGGCACCATGGTTTCTGACCAGCATGTGAGACATTCCACATTTGGATCATCATCAATGGAGATCACACCTGCGATATTTCCCGCATCGTCCCGCATACAGAACAGCGCATCTCTGGAAAGATCAAATTCCACTTCTTTTTCTGAAGGATACTCCTCTGTCCACACACAATAGGGCGTCCCCAGCAATGAACGGTACAGCTTCAGAACTGTATCTGCTTCTTCTCTTTTTACACGCTCGAAATTCATTTTATATCCTTTCTCCTGAAAATACATTCTTTTTCCGCCCGGATCCCGCCAGTATCAGGATCACAGCAAATGTAATGATCTCTGAACTCAGAAAGGAACTCCACACGCCATTGATCCCAAATAATCCGGACAAGATCACCGCACTTGCAGCAATAGCGATCACACCACGCATAAGCGATCCCACGATTGCCGGAACTGCACGATCCACCGCCGAAAAATACGCCACCAGCATAATATTGATCCCCGCAAACAGGAATCCCAGGAAGTAGATCCGCAGGCCCACATGTGCATAATCCAGAAGCTGCTGGTTATTTTCACTGTTAAAAACAGCGACCAGATTGTCTGTAAAGCCCCACACCACTAGGATCGTCACCGCTTCCAGCACTGCACAGGAAACCAGACTCCAGCGAAGCAGGCTTTTTACATGGTCACGCTGTCCTTCTCCGTAGCTTTTGCTGATAAGCGGCTGTGCTCCCTGCGCCAGTCCGTTAAAAATAGACATTGCCACAAGGGAAAGATTAGCCACTACTCCGTAGGCTGCCACGCTTACATTTCCTGCAATCCCAAGAAGAAGCATGTTAAAAATGATCGTAATGATCGCTGAGGAAAGCTCTCCGACAAAGGCCGAAATCCCAAGCTGACAGCATGAGATCAGATGGCGGATGGAAGGCCGTACCCACCGGAAACCTACATGATTCTTTTTTCCAAGATAATGAGTTGTACAGATCGCCATTGTGATGGCAGGGCTGATGGCTGTTGCCAGCGCCGCTCCGGCAAGCCCCAGCTTCATTGGAAACATAAAAATATAGTCAAACACAATATTGAAAAGACTTGCGGAAATCGCCCCTGCCATGGCAGTGGAGGTTCCCTGGTCATTTCTTGCAAAAGCAGTAAACGTATAATTGGCCATAAACAGCGGCGTAGTGATCAGCATGATGCGGAGATAGCTTTTTCCAAGGGCAGTCAGACCTGCATCTGCGCCAAGAAGGTGAAGAAATTTCTCCGGTGCAACAATACCTGTGATAATAAATGGCACACTGCACAGAACGCTCCAGAAAACAGACTGCAGAAAATAGTGATCCGTATTCTCACCCTTGGCTCTGTTGATCCCGAATCGGGTAGCAGAACCGATACCAATCATTGCCCCGATAGCATATACCAATCCATACACCGGAAGGATCAGATTCAGAACTGCCAGGCCATCTGCGCCTGAATGAACTGATATAAAAAATGTATCCGCCAGAATATAAACCGATATTCCGATCATACCTGCAATGCTTTGAAAAATATATTTAAAAAACTGTCTCAGCATATATGCACCATGTCCTTTCCTGATTCTGGTTTTCATCCCATTTATCATTTATTCTAACTCAAAAAAGCTTCTCTTTTTATTACTGATAATAACATCTTTCGCTACACCCCGCCGGAAACACTATCCGTTTTAACGTACATTTAAATTCCCTCTCATTTTCTGCAGCGTCCAGAATTTCCAGCGCTTTTCGCAAATTCCGGATATCTTTTTCCATGTGATCCACATAGTTTCCCCGGCCAACCAGCTTCAGATGCGTGATCCCTGCCTGCTTCAGCTGATACAGTGCACACAATCCACAGCCTGTCTCACCACAAAGATATCCGGATTCATCATATGCTTTCAGATCCGGTTCCTGATCCCACGCCTGCTCCTGAAGAGCCACTATTTTTTCCGGAACAGCCTCACCATTCCGTACAGTTCCAAGCCAATAGGGCACCCTGCAAAGATATCCCATCTCATCACAGTGAAGCGAATTACAGAATGCTCCCGTAAACTGGCACATTTCATTCAGCACAAAGGCCTCGAACTCCATTCCCGCCTCCGGTCGGATCCCGGCCTGTTTTTCCACTTCTCTCTGAGATGCAATAACAGACTGCATATCCCGGAACGTGTTTTTCCGATGAAAGATCAATCTCTTCAGAGGAAAGCGCCGGAACATCTTCAGCATTTCGCTGTTCACTTCCCCTGTCTCTCCGCTGAGATGGATCTCACAGGAAATCCCCCTGTTTTTCAGATAAACAAGAAGCGCCGGATCTGCAATGATATAGCTTCGAAATCCAATTCCCATGCACTTTTCTATGATATCTCCGATCTCCGGATACTGTTCCGGAAGATAATACAGGGAATTGAAGGTGAGATGCACCGGCTTTTTATATTTTTTTACCATCCGGGAAAGGATTTCCAGCTCACTGTATGCTCCAAGCTGAACATTACAGCAGAGAACCTCCCTGCGATTTAACGGCATTACTGTGCCGTATTTTTCCGCCCAGAAAAATGGTACATAGCCACAGAAAAATTCATCTGCTCCTGCCTGCACAAAACGTTCATATTCATCTATGGAGCCTAACCCGGCTGTTATTTTCATACCGTTATCCATGTCCTGTTCCTTTTTTTGAAATGTATTTTTGTCAAACGGATATTCGCGATCTACCTTCGCAGCCTGCTCATCACCTGTCATATATTAACAACAATGCGATCCGGCTTTGTGCCTTTTATATTTTTCCACATTTCCGTTGACTCCGGAAGTGTTTTATCCACACCAAACAGGGAGTTATACCGCCCTGCCATGTGTAAATGTTCCGGATAAAGCAGTGCGTATTTTTCACAGAATTTCGGACAGTGCTCCGCAAGCTGCTGTGTACCGCGATCTCCGGTGGTGCACAAAGCATACAATGGACAGTACTGCGAAGTGTTTGTCTGATAAAAAGGCAGATGCAGACTGTTTTTTCCCGGCGGAAGCTCCTGTGGATATCCGCAGGACTCCCATTCGTATCTGTGGATATGAAATTCTTCAGCCAGAAAATCCCGATAAACCCCCGCATTCAGGCTGTTTTGCTGAAATAATAAGGTATCACCGGATTTATATTTCATTCGCGGATCCTTTTTTCGTTTATTGAGCAATGTCCCCAGAACAGGACGCAGGCGGGATGTTTTTCCACAAAGCATTTCCACCATAGCCCAGTCATTGACTACGATTTCCACATTCACCCCATGAATACAGCACCAGTTATCCACCTTTTCCAGAAGCTTTCCCACAGACGAAAGCATAAATTCCCGGATATAAGATAATACCAGTGTGATCTCCGATCCCTCCGAATACATTTTATCCATGATAGAAAAAAGCTGCTCTTCTGTCGGAAACAGATTATGGCAGAACTGATTTCCAATATAAAATCTGTCCGGTATCCGACCTGCAAAATAACTGTGAGTGAGATAATTCTTCTGCCAGTAAGACGCCAGAAAAGCCTGCAGCGGCTGGCACAGATATTCTTCATACAGGGAAGTGCAGTTTAATTCCAGGGCAAACTCTGCATTATCCAAAAGCCTTAATTCTTCTGCACCCATTGTATCCTGTGGATTTCCGGAAGCCTTTTCATTTTCTCTGAAAAACCACCGCTTCTTCTGTTCCTCCAGACTCCTGCAGTGCATCTCATCCAGCTCCGCAGGATAACCGGTCAGTGATTTCGCCAGCTCTCCATCGTCTCCTTCCAGCTTCAGACGGATATATCTGTTGTACTCTCCGGCCAGCCGCCGAACCTCCTGTACATAATCCTTCTGTTCCACTCTCACAGAATATTCCCTGTAAAAATATTTTCCGGTTTTCTTTTCAACTGGCTGTTGATCCTGCAGGCATTGCTCCTCTGCTGCACTCATCCAAAACCTCCGGATCTCCACTCTCCTGTACCCGGCTTTTTTCATATCATAAAAACAGATCAGAAACTGCTCCGGTTCCGGGCATTCCTCTGCCAGCCGAAATCGAAATCCATCTTCACCCAGCTCTGTGATCCGGATTTCTTTGCTGTCCATAAAACCGGACAGTAATCCAAATGGTATCATAGAGATCCTCATCAGGAAAGCTTCCTCCCTTCAGACAAAAAAGGAGATGCCATATGCTCCCATACAGCACCTCCCACTGTTCCTGCTTATTTCACTTCTACTAATTCAATTCTGAAATTCAGCTCTTTACCTGCCATCTCATGATTAGCATCGAAAGTAATGGTTTTTTCATCTTTTGCGTTAACTTTAACCGGGAACGGCTGACCATACTGATTGGAGAGGTATACCTGCTGTCCTACAGTAAGATCCTCAGCACCCGGAAGCTGTTCGATCTCAAGTGTAAAAATCGCATCCGGATTCGGCATACCGTAAGCTTCCTCAGGCATCAGATGAACATCTACCACCTGGCCAACCTCCATGTTTGCAACTGCCGCATCAAAGCCTTTGATCATCTGTCCTGCTCCGCAGATGAATTCCAGTGGCTCGCCACGGTCATAGGAAGAATCGAACTGTGTTCCGTCATTAAAGGTTCCTCTGTAATGTGTACGGCAGGTTTTTCCGACATTAGGGCCTGTGATAGATGGCTGGGAACCACATCCTCCGCCACAGCCTCCGCAGGAATGTCCGTCTTCATGACCGCCGCAGGAATGTCCATCCTCATGGCTTCCGCAGGAATGTCCATCCTCATGATGGTGATGATCACAGTTCACACCTGTGGATACCAGCTCGCCCTTCAAATAAGCATCCACAGCTGCATCTACGTCACCCTGTGCTCCGGAACATAACTCAACACCAGCCTCAGCAAGTGCTGTCTGAGCGCCGCCGCCGATTCCGCCACAGATCAGAACGCTGATTCCCTGATCTGCAAGAAGTCCGGCAAGTGCACCATGTCCGGTGCCATTGGAGCTGATCACTTCACTGGAAACAACCTTGTTATCCTCCACCTCATATACCTTGAAAAACTCCGTTTTTCCAAAGTGCTGAAAAATGTTTCCATTATCGTATGTTGCTGCAATTTTCATTTGTAAAACCCTCCATTAGTCAGATATGTATTATATTAGTATATCGTGCAGGCAGGATAAAAGCAAGGTTTAACTTCTCTCACAAAAAACACCTCGCGGGACATTGCCAGTGAACAGCAACCTCTTGCTGTCATTCAATGAATCCAGTATAATAGAAGCATCTGTAAAAATAAAAGATTTTTTAAATAAGAAGGTTTGAACTAAAATGAAATCATACGAAGAATTACTTTCAGATATTGAAGAAGACATGGAGCTCATGGGTTCCTCACACATTGTTTATTCCATGGAAGAGGACGGCGTTGTTACCGATTATGATTATCTTCCATCCGATTCCTGTACGATCTCCATTACCTTAAAGGAACTTCAGGAAAAGCTTCAGCTGCAAATGCTCTATACAAAAGTTTCCGCTCATACAGCCGGAGCAGATAAAAATGCCCCGAAATTAGCTGTTGTTTTTCCGGGCATCGGATACACTGCCGACAAGCCGCTTCTGTACTATACCAGCCGCCTTGCCAGCAAACAAGGCTACCAGATCCGCACGGTATCCTATGACAACCTCCCGGAAAATGTCAAAGGAGATCCCGAAAAAATGAAACAGGCCTTTGACCTCGCCCTGGAACAGACAGAACGCGCCTTAAGCAGCATCGACTGGAATTCCTATGGCAGCGTTCTGTTTATTTCCAAAAGCATTGGTACCGTCATCTCCTCTGCCTATGCTTCCCGACACGATCTGACTGTAAAAAGCATCCTGTTCACGCCTCTTGCGGAGACCTTTTCCTTCCCACTAGCCGGAAGCATCGCCTTCCACGGCACCGCAGATCCCTGGGCCGAAACCGATTCCATACGGGAACTGGCAGCGCAGAAAGATGTCCCTCTCTTTCTCACCCAAAACGCCAACCATTCTCTGGAAACCGGTGATGTACTGACGGATATCTTTATTCTAAAAACCACAATGGAGCGGGTCCAGCGTTTTATTTAACGCCGGCCCGCTTATTTTTCTCCACCCACTAAAAACTGAGGTGTCAGCTTGTTCAGCTCACGTTCCATGGAAGTTCTGGAAATATCACTGATGTCCTTCAGGGCAAACACTTTGGAAAAGCCGATCTCCATCATGTAATCCAGATCCCATACCGGACGCTTTTTATCACTCATAAACAGCTTACTGCTGAGCTCTTTCCCTGTTTCCGCATCTTCATGAGCATGGATACCTCTTCCATATTTTTCCCACATAGCAGCATCATGTGCCTCGTAAATCTTTTTCTTTTCTTCATCATAAAGATGCAGATACCAGCAGGCGTCCGATACCAAAAGACGTCCGCCTTTTTTCAGTACACGCAGCCACTCCTTGTAAGCCTTCTGTGGATCGTCCAGCGTCCATGTGATATTTCTGCAGATAACCATATCAAATGTCTCATCCGGGAAATTCAGATTGTGGCAGTCCATAGTCATCAGATCTGCGGATAAACCTGCTGCCTTTACATTTTCCTTTGCTTCATGGATCATATTTTCAGTAATATCGATCCCGGTCACATGATGTCCTTCTTTTCCCAGCATAATTTCAAAAAATCCCGGCCCGCAGCCTACGTCCAGTGCTTCCAGATGTTCTTTTTCCGGCGCATACTCCAGAATCAGATTCTTCCAGTTTTCTGCTGTTTCACTTTTCAGTTCTGCCTTGATCCCTTCGCTGTAAATGCCGGCTTCTCCTTCCCAGTACTCTTTGATCTTATCGTTTTGCATGTCACTTCTCCTTCTTTGTGGCTACTACAATAAATTTTTTTCCCTGATATCCGTATTTCCAGAAATCCATCGTCCATGGTCTGTTTAGCCAGCGGTTCTCTCTGATCTGGATCCTGGCAAAGCGTACCTTTTTTAATATCCGAAAGTCCGCTTCCGGACGCTTCTGTGATGTAAATGGCAGCTTTTCATAAATTCCGCTGTTTTCCTTCACGTCAGATCCATATATTTTTCTTTCTGTAACATAAATAAGAAAATCAGCAATTTTCATATGGATCTTATTTTTTAATGTGGGTTCGATAGTACGATAGTCCCCATCAAAATAAATGATCCTTCCGCCTGGTTTTAATACAGCCTTCCAGCGTCTGAAAGCTTTTTCCGGATCATATAATGTCCACACCGCATCTCTGGAAAGTATCACATCATAGCTTTGTTCCTGTTCCAATGGCAAAGTTACACCATCTTCCTCACAGATTTCCACCTGCTGATGATACTGTCGCATATTCCTTCTGGCTTTTTCTACCATTCCTGATGAACCATCGATCGCTTTTACATCATGTCCCAGACGCGCTGCTATGATGCTCATAAAACCCGGGCCGCAGCCCACTTCTAAAATACGAAGGGGCTCAGGTCCAAGAAGTCTTTTCAATTCTTTTGTCCAGTGAGATACCGTTCTTTTGTTACTCAATTGTTTTTGGATCATATCATCATAATCACCGGAATCTTCTGTCCATTTATTCTCGATCTTTTCAAACATTTTTTACTCCACTACATCCAGTGTTGCCCAGTTAATGCCTTCATAGGCAGTCGGTGCAAGCTCTACATTGGTCAGTCTGGTATTGTTATAGATATAATCACGGTTCGGATAATACAGCGGCACTGTTACTGCCTGATCATTGATACGTGTGAGGATCTTATCGTATAATTCCGTCCGCTTTTCTTCATCCTGTGTCTTTAATACTTCTCCGAGATCTTTGTTCAGCTCCTCATCGTACCAGTTTACTGCCTTTGCTCCATCTTCCGCACAGAACATTGATTTCAGGAATCCATGAGGCATCCAGGAATCTTCATAGCTGCGGTAAATGCACAGATCGTAATCTCTGGTGTTCCAGATCTCATCATAGTAAGCTGCGGATTCTTTTTCTACCAGTTCAATACCTACACCGACCTTCTCATATTCAGATTTCAGGAATTCACAAAGAGATTTCCATGAAGCATATTCTTCAGTCTGGAATACCAGTCTGAGGCTCAGTGGTTCTCCGTCTTTTTCTACAATACCATCTCCATCTGTATCCTCATATCCTGCTTCCTTTAACAGTTCCTTTGCTTTATCCGGATCATATGGATAGCCCTTGCTGTTTTCTTCTGTTACATAAGGAACTGTCGATGACATAAGTCCGGTTGCCGGATTGCCGTAACCATCCAGCAGATCATTTACAATGCTTTCTTTATTTGTTGCATAATTCAGTGCCTGACGTACGTTTACATCCTGAAGCGCCGGTGTATCATAATTTTCGATCAGATAGTAAGAAAGTGTGGAAACCTGCTGTTCTGTCGATAAATTTTTATCTGCCTGGATAATACTGAAGCTTTCGGATGGAATATCCTGAAGATTCAGATCTGCCTCTCCACTCTGAAGTGCCATCACTCTGGCATCACCGTCTACCACCTGTTTCAGAACTACTTTATCAATATTTGGTTTCTCACCGTAATAATTAGGATTTGGTACCAGGACAACCTCCTGACCGCTTTCATAACTGTCGATCATCCACATTCCGGTACCCACTTCCTGACAAAATTCTCCGTCTTCATCCAGTGCACTTTCACAGGTGAAACGGAATGGTCTTGGATAGCTGAATTCGATCAGCAGTGTATAGCATGGTTCTGCGAACTTAAATTCTACAGTATAATCATCTACCTTTGTAACATTTTCCAGTTTGGCCGAAAAGTTACCGGTCACATCCTGTTCCACCCATCTGTTATAATTCCACATCACATTGTCTGCATTAAACACTGTACCGTCTGAGAATTTCACATCTTTTCTTAAATGAAACGTATAGGTTGTGCCATCTTTGCTGATATCCCAGGATTCTGCCAATGCCGGTTTAATTTCTCCATTTTCTCCATAACGCACCAGTGGATCATAGATCATTTCATAAAGACGAAAGTCCGGACCACTTTTTATAGGGTCACAAAGTTCAGGAGTCAGATCAATGGATGTCATTGCCGTAACTACTTTTTCCTCTTTTGCCTGTACATTGACACCTGTCAGTAAAGTTGCCGCCACCATGCTCAATGCTATCAGTTTTGCTACACGTCTTTTCTTCATTTCTTCCTCTCCTTTGTTTGTTTTATATTTTACAGCATATGACATGCCGCAAAATGTCCTGTTTCAATTTCTGTCAATTCCGGTATATGCTCTCTGCATATATTTGTACATCTTCTGCACCGGTTCTGATATGGGCAGCCCTGTTCCGGAATGGTATCTGAAAATATTTTCTTTTCCTGCGATCCGATTCTTCGCATTTTCGGTTCTTTTACCGGAATAGAATCAAACAGATCTTTTGTATAAGGATGTACGGCAGTCTCCTTTAAGCTGTCCGTATGATCGATAAACTCGACCACGCGTCCCTGATACATAATAGCCACCTCTTTGCAGAGATATGGAACGTTGGACAGATCGTGAGTGATCAGTAAATAAGTCATCTCATATTTTTCCTGCAGCTCATTTAACAGATGCAGGATCTGCTTTCGTATGGAATAATCCAGACTGGATACAGGTTCATCACAGATCACAAGTTCCGGTCTTAATACCAATGCTCTCGCAATATTAGCTCTCTGACACTGACCTCCTGAAATCTGTCCAACATAACGGTTGCGGATATCCGGATCAAGCCCCGTCTGGATCAAAGCCTCCTTTACTCGCTCTTCATACTCACCCTCTTGCAGTTTTTCATGTAATTTCAAAATTTCCAGAATATTTTCTCCAATGGTATAACCGGGATCAAATACCCCGCTGCTGCTTTGAAAGACCATCTGAAGATTCTTGCGATATGGACGAAACTGCTTTTCAGACAAATCCTGCATTTCCTGTCCCTGAAACCAGACTTTTCCATCTGTAGGTTTCTCCAGGTCGGCGATCAGCTTTCCGAATGTAGTTTTACCACTTCCACTTTCACCGATCAGAGCCATGGATGATCCTGCATGGATTTCCAGACTTACATCATCCACTGCCTTCACAATTTTTTTCTTGCCATAATATTTTTTTAAATGTTCTGTCTTTAGTAACGTACTCATACTTTTCCCCTATAAAACTGCATCCAGCAGTTTTTTTGTATATGAATGCTGCGGATGATAAAAGATCTCTTCAACTGTTCCGTTTTCCACTATTTCGCCGTCTTTCATGATTGAAACATCATCTGCGATCTCTGCCACCACACCCAGATCATGCGTAATAAATAACACGCCCAGATTTTCTTTCCTGGATAGCTGATAGATTTCTTCCAGGATCTGCTTCTGTACGGTTACATCCAAGGCTGTCGTCGGCTCATCTGCGATCAGATAATCCGGTTTCATGGACATGGCAATGGCGATCATAACACGTTGGCACATACCGCCAGACAATTCGTAAGGTTTTTTCTTCATCAGTTCTTCCGGATCACGCAGATTCATCATCCGCAGACTTTCCAACGCAACTTCCCTTGCCTGTTTTTTGCTCATTCTGCGATGTTTTCTCAGTCCTTCCAGAAGCAGTTGTTCAACTGTAAAGAGCGGATCGAGAGCAGCGGTCGGATTCTGAAAGATCATTCCGATCCTGTCTCCGTATAACTGTCGTTTTTCTTTTCCTGATAACTTCAGAAGACTCTTTTCGTTCAGTGTCACATCTCCGGATATCACCTTTCCATTTCCTGCAAGCAGATTCATAATCGTCAGAGAGGTAACTGACTTGCCGCTTCCGCTTTCTCCCACCAGAGCATGGATCCTTCCGCGTTTTACTTCCAGGCTGACATCTTTTACTGCATGAACCATTCCGTGAGAAGTCTGAAACTCCACATGTAGTCTTTTTACCTTTAGAACATCATTTTTGGGCTGTTCCATTCTGTATTCCCTCCCCCAGATAATTAAATGCCAGAACAATGATCATGATCAGTATGCCCGGATAAAACATCAGTCTTGGATAAGTCTGAATATAACTTCTACTGTCACTGAGCATGATCCCCCATTCCGGTGTCGGTGCCTGCACACCAAGGCCGATAAAGGAAAAACCGGCAATTGACAGAATGATCGAACCGATTTCCATTGTTGCCAGTGCAATCACAGATGGCAGGATATTTCTCAATACATGCCTGAATATGATCCTTGCGTGGCCGCAGCCGCCGGCTTTTAGTGCGGTCATATAATTTTTATTTTTTTCCTGAAGTGTCAATGCCCGGGCAAGCCTTGCATATTCTGCCCAGGATACGACCGATAAGGACAGGATCAGATGAGCGCCGCTGGCTCCTACGGTTCCTGCAATGGCAAGTGCCACAATAAAGACCGGCATAGCCATAAATACATCAATGATCCTCATAATTATGGAATCGATTTTTCCACCTACATATCCGGCAAACAGTCCGATCGGCACCCCGACACATACAGTGATCAGAAGCACCGTAAAGCTATAGCTCAGTGAATACCGGCTGCCCCAGAGAAGTCTTGATAAAATACATCGTCCCAGCTGATCAGTACCTAAAGGATATGCCGCCGACGGATTCTTTAATTTTATCGAAACATCCACAAGCAGTGGATCATGCGGCGCCAGTACAGGTGCAAAAATAGCTGCCAATGCAAAAATTATGACCACCATCAATCCTATTTTCGTTTTCGGTGACCGGAATACCTGTTTCCAGTACAGATTCTGGATCATGCTTTTTTCTGTTTTCTGCTTTCTTCTGCTTCCCATTCTATGATCTCTCCTTTACTTTAACTGGATTCGCCGGTCAATCGCAGAATAGGCGATATCCACAAGAAAATTTAATACTACAATGCCAACAGCCAGAATAAAGATAAAACATTGCAGCACCGGAGTGTCTTTTGAGATCACGGATTTCAATGCCAGATTTCCGATTCCCTGAATTGAAAAAATACTTTCTATCACAGCTGAGCCACAGAAAAAACCGATCACAATTGATACCAGACGTGTCAGCACAGGAATCAGGATATTTTTCAGACCATGACGCAAAATTACATTTACAGATGACAATCCCTTAGCTCTGCTGGCACGTATGTAATCCTGCTTCAGCACCTGTATCATATTGGTACGGATCAATCTCGTCATAATTCCAAAGAAACTGATATCCATGGCAAATGCCGCAAGAATCGGGATGCCTCCGGCATCTCCTCCGATCACGGAAATCACTTTTAGCTTTACTCCAAATATATAGAGCAGCATCAGACCGATCCAGAAAGACGGCATAGATACACTGAGGGACGACAAAATGCGAATGACTTTATCCAGAACTCTGTTTTCATAAATTGCCGACAAAATTCCAAGAGGGACTGATACGATCATCAACAATAAAAACGAAGTAACTGCCAGTTTAAATGTCTGTGGAAAATATCTTTTTAATTCCTCAAAAGCCGGTTTTCTGGTAGAATATGATTTCCCAAAATCGCCATGAAGTGCCTGATCCAGCCATTTCCCGTATTGTACCAGCACCGGCTGATCCAGCCCTTCCTCATGACGTACTTCTTCTATCTGCTCTGGTGACGGATGCTCGTATTTTTTCTCCGCCAGAACTCTGGCCGCATCACCTGCCGATATAAAACTCAGCATGAAAATAATAAATGTAACCGCCAGAACTACCGGAATCATAAATATAAAACGCTTTGCAATTACTTTTCCCATTTTCATTTCTCCTCATTTTTCATCTGTTTATTCGGTTAAAATAAAAAAAGCTGATATGATCCAGCATCATATCAGCACAAAAAACAAACCTCTACCTCAGGCAGAGCTTATTCCTTCTGTATCCCATCCGAATCAGAATTCTTCTGTCAAAAAGGCAAGTCTCCTGACTCCAGTTCTTCCTACTTACCATCTTCCCGGATCTCTCCAGTGATATTTTGGTTTTCGTCCCTGTCACAGTAGCGGTGGCTGTTCTGGCATTTCACCAGATTCCTTATTAAGTACTTTGTACACCCTTCTGACTATTCAATTTTCATAGTTGCAATGAATAAGTATTATAATATCATACTTTTCTTTTTATATAAATAGTTTTTTGTCAAATATAAAATATCTGAACATTTCATAGTGAAACCCGGATATTTTCTGCCTGTATTATTATAGATCCCTTAAGTAAATAACATTATGTATGAACGGTGACTTCTTTATATTTCCGTATAATGATCATATAACTTACGAATAATAAAACAGCTGCACTGCTCCATGCACAGATCTCTGCATAGTATATTCCATCTTCACCGATCAGTTTTGGCAGCAGCAGCGCAACACTGATACGCATTATAAATTCTGCAATGCCGCTGGCAAGCGGAATCAAAGTATTACCCAGGCCCTGGATAGCGGAACGATACACATACAGCAGATACAGCACCCACAAAAAGACAGCCATGATAAACAAATACTTATATGCTATATCCAATACCTGTCGGGTCTGATCCGGTTCACCGGATACAAACAGGGACAGTACATTACGTCCAAACAGCACCATCATGCCGGAAATGAAAGCCGAAGTGAGCACTGCCATATAAGTGCCGCTGCGCACGCCTTTTCGAATCCTCTGATATTTCTTTGCACCAAGATTCTGGCCCACATATGTTGTAATAGCATATCCATATGAAACGGCAGCCATCTCCAAAACCCCATACAGCTTATTCGATGCCGTAAATCCCGCCACAAACAGAAAACCAAATCCATTGATCACATACTGTACCACAAGTCCTCCCACGGAGATGATCACATTCTGTATTGCAAGAGGAACCGCCAGTTCCAAAAGTCGCAAACTCATAGAGGGCTGCCTGTAAAAATCCTTCTTTTCCAGGCGGATATCCGGGATTTTACGTAATACGATCAAACAGTACAAGGCAGAAAATCCCTGCGCGATAACGGTCGCCACTGCTGCTCCGGCTATACCCCAGCCAAAAACCGCCACAAACAACAGATCCAGTCCCACATTGATCACTGCTGCCACTGTCATTGCGATCAACGGAGATCTGCTGTTTCCAAGTGCCCGAAGGATCGCTGCAAATATATTATAAGCAGCTATGATCGGGATTCCTGCAAAGATCAGCCGCAAATATAGCATTGTCAGATCAATGACATTATCCGGTGTCTGTAAAAATAAAAGAACATGATAAACTGTACCTTCACTTACTGCGAGTACGACCACAGACAGTAATGCTGTCATGATATAGCTTTTCGCTACTGCACATTTCAGATTTTCCTTTTCCCTTGCTCCATAATACTGAGATACAAGAATAGAAAAACCCTGTGTGATACCTGTCATGATCCCCAACACCAGCCATACCAGCCAATCTCCGGCACCTACTGCCGCCAGTGCCTTAACTCCTACCACTTGTCCGACGATCATTGTGTCTGCCATTGTATAAAACTGCTGAAAAATATTTCCAAGCATCATTGGTATGGCAAAAGTTATGATCAGTTTTCCGGGGGATCCGGCAGTCATATCTTTTTCATTGGTTCCCATAAGAGTCTCCTTTTCTTTTCATCCTTGTCCGCTATTTTACAAGGGGCTCTTACGAAACACAAGCCTATTTTTTCACAAAGTTTTTCTCATATTATTGGTAGCTATTACATCTTTATGATCATTATTTTTAATGGATCATTTTTGTCACGCCTATCTTAAAACTCTTTCTTCTTCATGGCGCTCATACTATACTTATACGAAGCAAACCATATAAGCAGACTTAGCACAATAAGGGCAATCCCGATTTCAAGATCCCCTATTCCCCCTATCATATGCAGAATACTTTCTTTTAATCCCAGGTTAGCCTTCACAAAAGATCCAATTGTATAACAAATCGCAAAAATAATTAAAATTGCGATTGGCAGCACAATTCGCCCTTTCTCTCCTTCGAACCTTATCCTGATCGCAATCATAATTCCCGCAATTGCCTGAAACACAAAAAATGTGATCAACTCCATTGCCAGCATTTCCAGATCAAACACCTCTTCAGGATTTATGAGTACCATAATTCCTGCACAGATCATTCCAATGCACCATCCACATGCTGTCATGATAAAGGAAAAAATATATTTTTCTCTGACATATATTTTTTTATTTACGGGTAAAGAAAATAAATATGTGTAGCCATGGCCATTTTCATCATAACTGATCGTATTACCTGAATATATCGCCAGAACAGATGGGATATACATTGCAATGAAAGCAGCTCCCGTTTTTCCTGTAAGTATAAAAAACAATGCTACAAACACTAACACCAAAAAAAGATTACCACCCTGCCGAAAAAACAATCGAAAATCCTTTTCCAAAAGACCTCTGATTCCTTTCATCATCTTTCGCCCCCTGTCAACATCAGGATCACCTGATCGAGTGATCCGCTCTCTACTACGATTTCCGGATAATTTTCTATATAATACTGCTTCTCGTTCGTCAGACAGGCAACTCCAAAAAACTCTTTTTTCTCTTTCAAAAGATACCTTTTATCTACTGCCTGATATTGTTCCTCACTGACCTTCAACACTGCATATTTTTCAAGAATCGTATCCATCTCTTCATGAAGTATGATCCTTCCTTTATGTATCACATAAATGTCATCACACAGATGTTCTAGGTCCGAAGAAATATGTGAACTGATCAGGATACTTCTCTCCGGTTCTTCTTCCATATACTCTCTTAAAATATCCAGCATCCTTTCCCTCGCTCCGACATCAAGCCCTGCTGTCGGCTCATCCAGCATCAGGAATTCTGCCTGATGTGTCAATGCAATGATCAGATTCAGCTTTGCTTTCATTCCTGTTGAGTACTCTTTTATAAATTTATCCAACGGAATCTGATATTCTTCACACATCTGATGAAATTTTTCTGCTTCAAACTTTGGATACAATTTGGCAAGGACTGCCTCAACATCTTTCCCTTTCAAGTATCCACTGAATCCGGCTTCTGCCAGGACAACTCCCAGCTCTTCTTTCTCTTTTTCACTTAACTCTTCCGGTATTTTTCCCAGGATCTTTATCTCACCGGCATCATAAGAAATGAGTCCGAGCACTGCCTTGAACAAAGTACTCTTACCGGCTCCGTTCTCTCCAACCAGACCGGTGATTCTTCCTTTTTCTACATTTAACGAACAGTCTAACTGAAATTCACCGTAGCTTTTCTTTACTCCTTTGATCTCCAACATAATCATTCATCCTCCATGATGAGTTCAAACAACGAACGGATCTCTTCCTCCTTCATTCCGCAGCGCCTTCCCTTCTGAATTGCTGCTTCCAGATCCGCCTCAACCTCTTTCCTGCGCTCTTCTTCCATCAGCTGTGTATTCGAAGCCGCTACATACGTTCCTTTCCCATGAACTGTGACTGTCATGCCCTCTGCTTCCAGATTGTCATATGCTTTCTTCACAGTAAGTGCACTGATCTTCAGTTCCTTTGCCATTGTTCTCACGGACGGCAATATATCATTTTCTTTTAACTCTCCGGAGATGATCTGCGCCTTGATCTGCTCCATGATCTGTTCATAAATTGGTACCATCGAGGTATTATTGATTATAATCTTCATATGTTCCCTCCTGTTGTAAACAGTATATAACAGTATAATACTGTTGTCAACTGTTATATACTGTTTTGCAGTAGTTGACTGCCGGGATTCTGTCATCTGCCATCAGAAGGTATGGGAAGTCTTAGTCATTTACTTTTCATGATCATTAATTTTTATTTGTTACGCAAAATGTATTGACTTTATAGACTGATTAGTCTATTTTGTAAATAACTACAACAAAAATATTCTTGGAGAAATATATGACGAAAGCTATCAATAATTATGATAAAACAAAAATTTCAATGGCACATGTTTTCCTGCAATATGATCAGGCTACAATGATACATAAATATTCATTAGATTACAATTCTGACTGGTTATATATTACTTTTATTAACCGTACCTATCGTATTAACCGAAAAACGGGAAGTGTTCAGTGGTCAGATAATGATTTTGAAATAGTTCATGAAGCCAATCATAATGAAGCAATGACTATTTATGATGTTTTATGTTATTCAAAGGATAGATGCCATCTGTCACATGAATTTGTAAATATAAACAGCCTTTCCTCTGTCCGAACAGGAAATCTCTCGCCGAACAGAGGATTTTTTCAGAATACCGCTGACTTTTTTAACGGAAAAACCGTTGAATTGCGTAATGCCTGTATATCACTTTCCGGAAAGGAACTGGAAAAAGGAGATGTTGCTTTTAAATTAAATCTTTTTCCTTTTTTGCCGATTATCATCCGTTTCTGGGAAGCTGATGACGAGTTCCCGGCAAGTCTTCAAATTCTTGCAGACAGGAATACTTTAGATTACATGCATTATGAAACGCTTATGTTTGCACTTACACATCTGTTTTCCAGACTGAAGGAGGAAATGCGAATTGAAAAAGGGTGAAGAATCCAGACAACGCCTGATCGAGTGTGCTGCTGAATTATTTTGGAAAAATGGGTATTCTGCTACTGGAATCAGCGAAATCCTCAAACAAACAGACCTTCCAAAAGGATCTTTTTATTTTTATTTCAAAAGCAAGGATGACCTGGCAACAGCGGTAACGGAATACTATCAAAAAATCTTACTGGAACAATTTCAAAATAGTTCTCAGGGAAATGACTGGGAAAGTTTTATTGAAGAAATCTTTGATTTTTTATCTGAAAGGACAAATGGACAAACATTTGCAGGCTGCCCGTATGCGGTGATGGGCATGGAAACAGCACTTAGCAAGCCTGCAGTTGCATCTGTATTTATGGAAGGACTGAAAAAATTTGAGCAGATTTTTCAGGAAGTATTGTTATGCTCCGGATTGTCTCCAGATCATGCAAAAATTCTTTCTCAGCGCATGCTTTCTATCTATCAGGGATATTTTCTTCTTGGACGAATCAGCGCCGATACTTCTTATTTGAAAAATGCAAAAAAAAATATGATTGAAATGTACCGGGAATACCGGGCATTGCTGTCAAGGTTGCCAGTCGGCTCGTCTGCTAATGTCAAGTAAGGACTTAAAAAATCCTCCGGATTTTTCGAGAGTATGAAACTTTTTCTGTAAAATAATGTTTATAAGGTTCTTCTATGATACAATAAATATCATTAGGAGGGCCTTTTATTATGGCAAGACAAAAGAAACCTGTACATCGTGTACAAATGACAGAAGGAAAACGAAACATCATCCATCAGCTCCTGGAAGAGTACGATATCCAGTCTGCAGAAGACATTCAGGATGCGCTCAAGGATCTTTTAGGCGGCACCATTAAGGAAATGATGGAAGCTGAAATGGATGATCATCTTGGTTACGAAAAATCCGAACGCTCAGATAATGATGATTATCGCAATGGTTATAAGCGGAAACAGGTCAACAGCCGGTATGGCTCGATGGAAATCGAAGTGCCACAGGATCGCAAATCAACGTTTGAACCACAGGTTGTGAAAAAACGTCAGAAAGATATTTCCGATATTGATCAGAAGATCATTTCCATGTATGCCAAAGGAATGACTACCCGGCAGATTTCCGAAACCATCGAAGATATTTATGGCTTTGAAACTTCTGAAAGCTTTATTTCTGATGTGACTGATAAGATCCTGCCACAGATCGAAGACTGGCAGAACCGGCCACTGGACGAGGTCTATCCCATTCTCTACATTGATGCAATCCATTATTCTGTAAGGGATAATGGCGTGATCCGAAAGCTTGCTGCTTACGTGATTCTGGGAATCAACACGGAAGGAAAAAAAGAAGTTTTAACCATCAGTGTTGGCGATAACGAAAGCGCAAAATACTGGCTTTCCATTATGAATGAACTGAAAAATCGTGGTGTCAAAGATGTATTAATCATCTGTGCCGATGGTTTAACCGGAATCAAAGAAGCGATCGCAGCAGCTTTTCCAAAGACGGAATACCAGCGCCGTATTGTACACCAGGTAAGAAACACGTTGAAATATGTCCCGGATAAAGACAGAAAAGCCTTCGCTACGGATCTGAAAACCATTTATCAGGCCACAGATGAAAAGAAAGCTCTGGCAGCCTTAGAGCGTGTAACAGAAAAATGGACACCGAAATATCCGAATTCTATGAAGCGCTGGAAGGATAACTGGGACGCAATCTCGCCGATCTTTAAATTTTCAACGACGGCCAGAACGGTGATTTATACTACAAATGCTATTGAATCCCTGAATTCTACCTACCGGAAACTGAATCGCCAGAGAAGCGTATTTCCAAGCGATACAGCTCTATTAAAGGCACTGTATCTTGCCACATTTGAAGCTACGAAGAAATGGACCAGTACGATCCGCAACTGGGCACAGGTGTATGGTGAACTGAGTATTATGTACGAAGGACGCCTCCCAGAGTAACGAATAAACAGGCGAATAAGACGGGCGGAAAACCGCCTGCTCTTGACATGCCATTCAACAACTGTTATATATAAAACAAAGGTAATATCATCAGGTGTAAGTGGTAAATTCTTCTCCGACCATTCCATAATAAGCTCCGGGTGTACTTCTGCTAAACTGTTGTTCATAGCCAAACCTCAACCTCCTTGTGTTTAGAGTATATGAAGTTTTGACTTTATCTTGTAGTTTGCGAATATCCGTATAAATAGAAAAAGCCCTTTGAGAAAAGGATTTCTCCTCTCTCAAAGGGCAACCTGACAAACTGGAATTTGGCGTTCCATCACTATTAGTTCAAAAGGATGTGCATCAGAAAACCAATTAAAACGCAAACAACAAATGTTGTCAACGCAGTACCTATAACTAAAAGAATTTTTTGATAAGGACGTTTGCCTATTTCTCGTTGCTTATGAATATCATCCAAAAGTTTTCCCTCAGAAAATGCGACAATTTCTTTATAGGTTTGAACATCATTATCTTTTTTTACCTTTTCAACCTTAAAGGCAAAGTACATAGAGATTGCCCAAATGATTCCCCAAGGAATGAATGCCCAAACACCAAGCCACATAAATAGCGGAACTGCAGAAACAGCAGTTGCAATTAGCATTATAGTGTAGGATTTTCCATAGCGATTCATCTTTTCAATTTCTTCTTTTTGAATTACATCTTTCATAACTTCAATATCTCCTTTGATTAGATTGTCAAGGGAAATTTGAAAGATTTCACTCAGTAATACCAAACTATTCACATCTGGATAGCTTTTATCATTTTCCCAATTTGAGATTGTTTGCCTTGAAACATAAACACGATTGGCTAACTCCTCTTGGGATAAATGTGCTTCCTGACGATGCATTTTTATTTGCTTTCCAAGTTCCATCTCGTCACCTCCTTGCATACTCATACTAATCGAAAGGTCTTATTTTCGCTATCAAAGTGCATTGACATCTATGTTTTCCGTGTGTCAAAGGTCTTTTACAGACCGTAAACTTCCGATTTGTATTTCTGTTTGTTTTAAAAATGGGCAACTCCGATTGGAATTGCCCACTCATTGTACTAATTATGCGATTTTTTCTTGCTTGCACCGATTTCTGCATCAAATGATGTAAGTTTGATGTAAATCGCTGTTTTTTTAGTTTTTTATCAAATGAAGTACGTCCCGTCTATTCGGTAAAACGGTACATCTTTACATCATCTTAATAGAGCTTTGCACCTGCTGGAATATGGTCATCAACCATCAGAAGATGGAGCTTTTCTTCGCCTTCTTCTTCGTGAATAGCACTGAGGAGCATACCGCAAGAGTCAATACCCATCATAGCTCTCGGTGGAAGATTTATGATAGCGATAAGAGTTTTTCCAACCAGTTCTTCAGGCTCATAAAAGCTATGAATACCACTTAAAATAGTTCTGTCTGTGCCTGTTCCGTCATCAAGAGTGAACTGTAAGAGTTTCTTTGACTTCGGTACTGCAACACACTCTTTAACCTTTACTGCACGGAAATCTGACTTGCTGAATGTGTCAAAATCAACTGCTTCCTCAAACAAAGGCTCAATCTTTACCTTAGAAAAATCAATCTTTTCAGGCTCAGCTTTCACTTCTGCAGCTGCAGGAGCTGCTTCGGAAGTCTTATTTGCCTTCTTGTCAGCGTCCAGTGACTTCATCGTCGGGAACAGAAGTACGTCACGAATTGCCTGGCTGTCTGTCAGGAGCATAACGAGACGGTCGATTCCGTATCCGATACCACCTGTTGGCGGCATACCGATCTCCAGTGCATTCAGGAAGTCTTCATCTGTGTGGTTGGCTTCCTCATCACCTGCGTCTGCAAGAGCATCCTGTGCTTTGAAACGCTCTCTCTGATCGATCGGGTCGTTGAGCTCGGAATATGCATTACACATTTCCCATGTATTGATAAAGAGCTCAAAACGCTCTACCTTGTTCGGATCGGAAGGTTTCTTCTTGGTCAGCGGAGAGATCTCGATCGGATGATCCATGATAAATGTCGGCTGGATCAGCTCTTTCTCACAGTACTCCTCGAAGAAGAGGTTGATGATATCACCCTTCTTATGACGATCCTCATACTCGATATGATGCTCGTCAGCAAGCTTCTTGGCTGCCTCATCATCTGCTACTTCGTCAAAGTCGATTCCTGCATATTTCTTGATGGCATCGTTCATGGTCAGACGTGCGAAAGGCTTTCCAAGATCGATCTCGATACCATTGTAGGAAATCTTTGTGGAACCGCAGACCTTCTCTGCAAGGTAACGGAACATGGACTCTGTCAGCTCCATCATTCCCTCATAATCAGTATATGCCTGATAAAGCTCCATCAGAGTGAACTCCGGATTGTGACGGGTATCAACACCCTCGTTACGGAATACACGGCCGATCTCGTAAACTCTCTCAAGTCCGCCTACGATCAGTCTCTTAAGATAAAGCTCCAGGGAGATACGAAGCTTAACGTCTTCGTTCAGTGCGTTATAATGTGTCTCAAATGGTCTTGCAGCTGCACCGCCTGCGTTGGAAACCAGCATTGGTGTCTCAACTTCCATGAAGTCACGTCCTGCAAGGAAGTTACGGATCTCCTTAAGGATCTGGGAACGTTTGATGAATACATTCTTGCTGTCCTGGTTCATGATAAGATCCACATATCTCTGACGATAACGGGTATCTGTATCTGTCAGTCCGTGGAATTTCTCAGGAAGGATCTGTAAGCTCTTGGAAAGAAGAGTCATCTTCTCTGCATGAATGGAGATCTCACCTGTTCTTGTTCTGAAAGCAAATCCCTCCAGACCAAAAATATCACCGATATCAGATTTCTTGAAATCTGCATAGGAATCGGTTCCAATGGCATCTCTTGCCACATAAACCTGAATGTTACCCTGTAAATCCTGGATATTGCAGAAAGAAGCTTTTCCCATTACACGCTTGAACATCATACGTCCTGCGATCGATACATGGATCGGGCTTGCGTCCATGATGCTTCTTCTTTCTTCATAATCCTTCTTCTGAGCCTCTTTTGCCTGCTCTTCATCAAGACCTGTTACATCAAGCTCCTTGCGATCTTTGAGAAGCTCTGCCTCATGTGCTTCATAGAGATTCTTTACCTCAAGGGAATGATGTGTCTGATCAAATTTTGTGATCTGAAACGGGTCCCTGCCATTTGCCTGAAGGTCTGCCAGTTTGTCACGACGTACCTTAAGCAGCTGGTTTACATCCTGCTTCTTCTGCTCTGCCACTTGTTGGCCTCCTTAATCTATCTGTCATTCAAGCGGATCTGTGCGATCCGCTCCGTTGTCTGCTTTATACGTTTCTCTGGATCTCAAGAACCTTGTATTTCATGATTCCGGACGGCATCTCAACCTCAACGATATCGTTGGTGTGTGCACCGATCAGTGCTTTACCTACCGGAGACTCATTGGAGATCTTTCCCTCAAGGCTGTTAGCCTCTGTGGAACCTACGATCTTCAGCTCCATATCTTCCTCAAATTCATAATCATGAACCTTAACCTTGCAGCCTACGCTGATTCTGTCAAGATCGACTTCGTCCTCTACTACAACCTCAGCGTTCTTGAGGATCTTCTCGATCTCCTCGATACGTGCCTCGATATCTCTCTGCTCATCCTTTGCTGCATCGTACTCTGCGTTCTCAGAAAGGTCTCCCTGCTCTCTGGCCTCTTTGATCTTTCCTGCTACTTCTTTTCTCTTAACAACTTTCAGATCGTGCAGCTCGTCTTCCAGTTTTCTAAGTCCTGCGTATGTGAGTAAGTTCTTCTTTGCTTCTTCCATTTTGCCTTACTTCCTTTCAAAACCGTGCTGTTTTTTCTGAAAAAAATACAGCTTCGGATATTTCTGTTGCTACCATTCCCAAGAGCTCTTTTTTCTAAAAAAGGGCGTAAAAATCTCAGGATATTCACAATTCCTGTATTATACCGAAAAGCCCCAGTATTGTCAAGCATTCCACGTCGAAAAAGGGTCCCTGAAATATGCAAAAAAAGCCGTGCGAAATCTCAGATTTCAACACGGATTTTCTGTATTATCCTGCCCGGTCTGATTCCTTATTTCTTCTCCGGAAAAAGATCTTTATAACGATTAGTCACCATCTGTGTCTGATACTCAAAATCCTGTTTATGCTGATTGACCAGTGTAGAAAGGATGATCCCGGAAAACCAGCAGATGATAGCTGTCAGAATCACAAACCCGCTGACGATCAGTGTTGGGATCTTTTCCACTGTCCCAACCTCCAGAAAATGTACCAGCACCGGAATAAAGAATACCATTCCCACCACAAACAGCACTGCTGCGATAAGGGAGAAGAACTCCAGCGGCTTGTAATTTTTGAACATTTTCACAATAGTCTTCAGGACCTTAAATCCATCTGCATAAGTATTCAGCTTGGACTCACTTCCCTCCGGCCTGTCACGATATTCAATGACTACATTCTCAACCTGCATGTTCTTATCGATGGCGTGGATCGTCATCTCTGTCTCGATCTCAAAATTCCTGGAAAGTACTGGGAATGTTTTTACAAAGCGGTAACTCATGGCACGGTAACCTGTCATGATATCCTTGATGTTGCTTTTGAAAAGACGGTTAATGGAACCTCTTACGATGCTGTTTCCAAAGTTGTGGAAAGGTCTCTTGTTCTCTGTAAAATATGTAGAAGAAAGGCGGTCACCAACCACCATGTCTGTGCCTTTCTCCAGAACCTTGCTGCACATTTCAGCTGCAAACTCTGCCGGATAAGTATCGTCGCCATCTACCATAAGGTAACACCGCGCATCGATATCCCGAAACATACTGCGGATCACGTTTCCTTTTCCCTGCTGATACTCATAACGGACAACTGCCCCTTCTTTTCTGGCGATCTCGTCTGTTCCATCTGTAGAGTTATTATCATATACGTAGATCACAGCTTCCGGAAGTGCTTTTTTCATATCGCGGATAACCTTTGCTACCGTCTTGCTTTCGTTGTAGCAAGGAATTAAAACTGCTATTTTATCTGCCATTATTTTTCTCCTGTAAAACAAAAAAACTTTCTGCGGATTCCCGCTAACTGACTGTAGCACGCGCCCCGTTCCTTGTCAATAGAACGTTTCGTTTTCTCCGGCATACTTTTCTCTTTTATCGCTCCAGTACCATGTCTGTAAGCTTTTTCAGTTCTTCATAGTTTGAAATATTATTAGATTCTCTCCGGATTCCCGCACTGTGCCGCATACCGGCTGTATACCAGGCTACATGCTTCCGCATTTCGCGGATCCCGATATACTCACCCTTTATCGCGATCTGATCTTCGGCATGGCGCAGGATCATCTCGCAGACTTCCTCTGCGGTTGGTCTGGGAAGCTTTTCCCCGGTGCGGAAATAGTGGTTCAGTTCCCGGAAGATCCACGGGTTCCCACGTACTGCACGGCCGATCATCACCGCATCGCAGCCAGTCTCTTTAAACATGGCTTCTGCAGTTTCCGGTGAAACGATATCTCCGTTTCCTATCACCGGAATAGTCACCGCTTCCTTCACCCTGCGGATAGCATCCCAGTCCGCCTGACCGGAATAATACTGCTGTCTGGTCCTTCCATGAACTGCGATGGCTGCTGCACCGGCATCCTCCACCCGTTTTGCGATCTCCACCACATCCACCGGCGTATTTTCATCAAAGCCAATGCGGACCTTCACCGTTACCGGCTTGGAAACTGCTCCGGAAACACTGCGGACGATCTCTTCGATCAGCTGAGGATCCTTCAGAAGAGCTGAGCCCTCGCCATTATTTACCACCTTGGGAACCGGACATCCCATATTGATATCGAGAATGTCAAAGGGACGCTCCTCAATGCTTTTTGCCACCTCTGCCATAAGGTCCGGCTCGCTGCCGAAAAGCTGCATGGATACCGGATGCTCCCCGGGATCGATCTCCATCAGCGCCTCTGTATTCTTATTATGAAAAGAGATCGCCTTGGCACTGACCATTTCCATACAGATCAGGCCTGCACCCTGCTCCTTGCAAAGTCTTCGAAATGCCAGATCCGTAACCCCTGCCATCGGTGCAAGCACAAAGGGGTTCGGTATCTCCACATTTCCGATCTTCCACTGCATCTTCATGGATCATTCCTCAACGGCATCTGCTTTTTTCTGCAGTTCCTCATCCGGGATATCTCCCAGGAAAAATACCTTGTAATACATTTCCAGAGATTCCAGAAGCTCTCTTTTGTCCCGCTGGAGTTCCTTGATCTTCAGTGCACTTCCGATCTCGTCAAAACGGGCATCTGCCTCCAGGGCCTCAGTCTTAAACTGCAGACTGCCGTCCTCATCAAATTCCAGTGTCAGGATCCCGCCTACATCCTCTGTGAAAAGCACACACATGATCTGCAGCTCCTGCTTTACCGTCTCAGGAAGAGACGCAAAATCCTGGTTAAAATAATATTTCTGCTCATAAGAGCTTGCTCCGCAGAGCACAATGTTATCCTGATACATAAAATCTCCTTTATTTATAACTTGACACTCCCCACAGCTAAAGCAGGGAGATTCTTGTTTTTTCCACTACTGCAATAAAACATCAACGGAAAATCGCTGCCGGAAATTTTATCCGATCTGTGCTGCATGTTTTACACATAGCTGTATAAACCACGTACAGAAACCTCTCCGGAGTTTACTTCCTCGACTGTACCGTCTGCACGCTCTACCAGAAGCTCTCCGCCGGCATTGATCCCTCCTGCGATTCCCTCATATGGATCATTCTGATCCAGTACACGTACCGGCTGGTTCAGATTGGCCAGCATTTTCTCATAATCCGGTTTCAGGCCGCTGAGATCCTCTGTCTGTACAAATCTCTCATAATTTTCCTCAAAATGCTTCATCACAAGTCCGACTACCTGTGCCCGGTCAAAGGGATGTCCGCTTTCCAGATACAGAGAGGTAGCCTTATCTGCCATTTCTTCCGGGAAGCTTTCCATATTTACGTTAATCCCGACTCCGATAACTGCACAGCCGATCTTATCCTGCTTCATGGTCATTTCGGTTAAGATACCGCAGATCTTTTTGCGGGAAACAACTACATCGTTAGGCCATTTGATCCCTACCTCAAGACCGAGCTCTGCTACTGCCTGTGCAACTGAAAGTCCCATAACAAGTGTCAGCATCGGCGCCTTCTGCGGAGAAAATTCCGGGCAGATAAGGATACTCATAGTAATGGCACTGTCCGGCGGCGCACTCCATCGTCTTGTAAAACGTCCGCGTCCTGCGGACTGATATTCTGCCACAAACAGCTCTCCGTGTCCTGCGCCTTCTTCCCTCCAGGCACGTTTTCCCCAGAGGTTAGTGGAATCTGTTTCTCTTGCAAAATGGACGGTTTTGCCCGCCCATTTTGTATGTGTTGCCTGTGAAATTATTTCTTCATTAAATAAATCTGACATTATTTCTCCGGCTCTCCTAATGTTGCAACGATCACAGCCTTAATGGTGTGCATACGGTTCTCAGCTTCGTCGAATACCTTGGACTGCGGAGACTCGAATACTTCGTCTGTAACCTCCATATCTGTAAGGTTGAAACGCTCGCCCATCTCTTTTCCGATCTTTGTCTTAAGATCATGGAATGCCGGCAGACAGTGAAGGAAGATCGCCTTTTCACCGGCGTTCTCCATTACATGTCTGGTAACCTTGTATGGTGTCAGGTCGTGGATACGCTCTGTCCATACTTCGTCAGGCTCGCCCATGGATACCCATACATCTGTGTAGATGATGTCCGCATCTTTTGTTCCTGCCTCCACATCCTCTGTGAGAGTGATGGTGGAACCTGCCTCTTCTGCCCACTGCTGACACTGTGCTACAAGCTCATCATTCGGGAAATATTTCTTATTGGTGCAGGCTACGAAATCAAGACCAAGCTTGGAGCATACAACCATCAGGGAGTTACCCATGTTGTAACGGGCATCGCCCATGTATACAAGCTTCAGGCCTTTCAGTTTGCCGAAATGTTCACGTACTGTCAGCATATCTGCAAGCATCTGTGTCGGATGATACTCGTTTGTCAGACCATTCCATACCGGTACACCTGCATGCTTCGCAAGCTCCTCAACAATATCCTGACCAAAGCCACGGTACTCGATTCCCTCATACATTCTTCCGAGAACTCTTGCAGTATCTGCGATGCTCTCCTTCTTTCCGATCTGGGATCCTGTGGGATCCAGATAGGTAGAACCCATTCCCAGATCATGAGCTGCCACTTCGAAGGAACAGCGTGTTCTTGTGCTTGTTTTCTCAAAGATCAGGGCAATATTCTTACCTCTGTAATACTCATGAAGCTCTCCTGCTTTTTTCTTGGCCTTCAGATCTGCTGCAAGGTCGATCATGTAAGTGATCTCTTCCGGTGTAAAGTCTTTCAGTGTCAGGAAATTTCTTCCTTTAAGATTCATAATATGTCCTCCTCACGGCCGCAGATTTATTTCTGCTCTGCCGGTTTATCTGTCATGATTTCCTTCAGGGATGTTGCCAGCCCTGCGATGCCCTGTATCTCGGACGGAATGATGATCTTCGTTGCCTTGCCGTCAGCAACTTTTGTAAGAGCCTCCAGGCTCTTCAGAGTAAGAACAGATTCATCTGCTCCTGCTTCCTTGATCATACGAAGTCCTTCTGCAGTTGCCTGCTGTACTTTAAGGACTGCCTGTGCCTGTCCTTCAGCCTCTTTGATCATACGCTCCTTCTGAGCCTCCGCATGAAGGATCGCTGCCTGCTTCTCAGCCTCAGCATCCAGGATCGCGGACTGTTTTTTACCCTCTGCAACAAGGATGGTGGAACGTTTCTCTCCTTCTGCTTTCAGAATGGCTTCTCGTCTCTCACGCTCAGCCTTCATCTGTTTCTCCATGGCATCCTGGATGGCTGCCGGAGGAATGATGTTCTTAAGCTCCACACGGTTAACCTTGATTCCCCATGGATCTGTAGCCACATCAAGGGAAGCACGCATCTTGGTATTGATAACCTCTCGGGATGTCAGTGTCTCATCCAGCTCCATATCACCGATGATGTTACGAAGTGTTGTAGCAGAAAGATTCTCGATCGCCATGATCGGATTCTCAACGCCATATGCGTAAAGCTTCGGATCTGTGATCTGAAAAAATACAACCGTATCGATCTGCATGGTTACATTATCTTTGGTAATTACCGGCTGCGGTGGAAAATCCACAACCTGTTCTTTCAGGTTTACTCTTCTTGCAACACGCTCAATGAACGGAACCTTGAAATGGATTCCTGTACCCCAGGTAGCCTTGTAAGCGCCAAGACGTTCCAGTACCACTGCATAGGCCTGCGGTACAATGCGGATACAGGATGCAAGTACCCACAGCACAAGAATGATGACTACAAGCAAAACAACAACTCCACCCATAATTTAGCCCTCCTTGCTAATTTCTTTTACGATCAGCTTCACTCCGCGGATCTCTTCGATCTCAACCACTGCACCTGTTGGAATTTCTTCCCCGTCATCTGCGGTCCGTGCAGTCCACTCGATGTCATTGATCCTCACCTGCCCGGTCTGGGCCAGGTTGTTGACCGGCTGTATCACTACGGCTCTTTTTCCCAGAAGGCTCTCTGCATTGGTCTTTTCCACGCCCTTGTTCATGTAGCGGACCGCCAGAGGTCTGGTAAAGATCAGAAGCACCACGGAAACTCCGAAAAATAAAAGGAGCTGTACAACAATCCCCCCACCAAGCCACGAGGCAATACACGCCACAAAAGCACCGCCTGCAAACCAGACAGTGGTAAGTCCTACCGTGATCGCTTCAATTACCAGTAAAATTGCCAGTATTCCAAGCCAGGCCAAAGGTGTCATAAAACCCCTCCTCTCTTATTCTCTTCTCTGTCTTGCAGCTTCGTACATCAGGATTCCTGATGCCATGGCAGCATTCAGCGATTCTACCTTTCCGCACATGGGAATGCGGATCAGACAGTCTGCTGCCTCCGCCGCCTGATCAGTCAGGCCCTTTCCCTCGTTTCCAATGAAAAATGCGGTACCGCCCTTATAGGATTCCTGATCATAGGAATTCTCACCCTTCAGATGAGCTGCAAAACTGCGGATTCCCTTTTCTTTCAGCTTCTTTTCTAATAATACCACATCTTCCACGTATAGAAAAGGCATTCTGTAAATGGAGCCCATGGTAGAACGGATCACCTTGGGATTTGTGATATCCACGCAGGTTTTTGTGAGGAAAACTCCGCTTACGCCGGCGCCCTCACCGGTCCTGAGAATGGTTCCCGCATTTCCCGGATCCTGAAGATCCTCCAGAACCATGACCAGAGGATTTTTTCCCGCCAGTACCTCCTCCTCGCTCCAGGAAGGCAGCTTCAGAACTGTCAGGATCCCCTGGGGAGTCTTGGTATCACACATCTGACGGAATACGGAATCCTTCACGATCTCACAGGGATATTTTTCTGCCTGAGACATCAGCTCTCCATCCCGGGAAACGGTCTCGGAGACAAACACCTGGGAAACCCAGCTTTCCGGTGCTTCCAGAAACATTTTCCGGCCTTCTGCCACAAAAAGTCCCTGCTCTCTTCTGGCTTTTGCCTTCTGGTTCAGCTGCATGACATTTTTTATTTTTGCATTTGATACACTGGTTATCATACTTTTATTTCTCTCCTTCCGGCAATCCGTATTCGGTTAACGTAATTCCTCACGACTTGCATTCAGATCCTTGTTTTTTCCGATGGCGATTATGGAACAGTTGTCCGGAAGCGGTTCGGAAGGATCCAGATCTACCGTGACATTTTCACCCTGCTTGATGCCAATGATATTAATGTGAAAACGCTCCCGTACATTCAGATCTACCAGATTTTTTCCACTCCAGGATACCGGCATGGAAAACTCCGCCATACTGAACTCCGCTGAAAGCTCAAACACATCCAGATACCCGCCGGACATAAGATTTCTGGCAACCCGCAGTCCCATGGACTGTTCCGGATAAATGATCTTATCTGCACCAATTTTGTCGAGTATACGTCCATGAAGAGAATTCATACTTTTTGCAACTACAAAGGGCACTCCCAGATCCTTGGCCTGCATGGTCGCGGAAATACTGGCTTCCAGATTTTCGGCAACTGCGATAATGGCTACATCCACATTCTGAACTCCCAGAGCCTTCAGGATTCCCGGTTCACGGACATCTGCTTTTACCGCATAGGTTACTTTTTCGGAAATCTCTTCGATATTTTCTTCTTTGTCATCAATGGCAAGGACATCACAGTCTGACTCTGCCAGCGTCACCGCCAGAGTCATTCCAAACTGTCCAAGCCCGATCACGGCAAAAGATTTATTTTTCATTCTATTCTCCTGTTTAACCGATCATGATATCTTCTTCACCGAGATGCGTGGTGCTTCCCGGCCTGTTGCGTACACGCATCACAACTGCTGTTCCAAGTGTCAGCGGTCCGATACGTCCCAGATACATGGTAAGGATCACGATCCACTTGCCTGCCACATTCAGCTGAGGTGTCAGTCCTCTGGAAAGTCCTACTGTAGCTCCCGCAGAAGTGATCTCATATAAAACATCTGCCAGATCCACTCCCGGCATTACTGCGGACAAAAGCACCGTCATGTTAAAAAGGATCAGCACACTGGTTCCTGCAACAACCATGGCAGAACGGAGATAGCTCTCACGGATCCTGCGGCCGTATACCTCTACATCCTTTTTTCCCTGAAGATATGCTGCAATGGAAAGAATCAGAACCGCAATGGTAGTAGTCTTCACACCACCGGCAGTGCCCATGGGTGATCCTCCGATAAACATCCACAGCAGGGAAATGCTCACGGTAGGTGTGGACAAAAGCGACTGATCCATGGTATAAAATCCCGCCGTACGTGTTGTCACTGACTGGAAAAAGGATGCCATGAGCTTTGTTCCCAGTGGTGCCCCCTTCAGCGTGGAAGGGTTTCCGGATTCAAAAATAAATACCAGAAATGCTCCTGAAAATACCAGGATCCCGGTCATCGTAAGGACCAGCTTGCTCTGAAGCCGCAGTACACGAAAAACTCTGGATGGGGAAAGCTCTTTTCTCAGAACCTTGCGGAATTTATCCCACAGATCCCACCAGACGATAAATCCAAGACCTGACACAATGATCAGGCCAATCGTAGTGATATTGACCAGCGGATTGCTCACATATACCGAAAGGCTTGTTTCCCCGAAAAGATCGATCCCTGCGTTGCAGAATGCAGATACCGCCAGAAATATGGCATGCACCAGACCTTTTTTTATCCCAAATTCCGGTACAAAGCAAAACGCATACAGGACCGCACCGATTCCTTCTGCAAGAAACACGCATTTCACCACACTGCGGACTACAGCCACGACTCCACCCATTTCATCCAGGTTATAGGATTCCTTGATGATCCGCCGGTTTTTCAGGGAAATTTTCCGCCGGAGGCTGATGAATATCATATTCGCCAGTGCGATCAGTCCGATCCCGCCGATCTGTATCAGGCACAGGATAACCGTTTTTCCAATGGGGCTCCACTGGACTGCCATAACAACTGTGGAAAGTCCTGTCACACATACGCTGGTCGCCGCTGTAAAAACAGCATCCGGGAAGGTAACAGCCTGCCCGGGTGCACTGCAGAACGGCAGCCATAAAATAAGTCCGCCTACAAAAATCACCCCCGCAAAGCCGAGGGCAATTATTTGTGACGTATTCAGTTTATGCAATCCGTCTGAAACTTTTTTCAAGTTCATATTTTTTATTTATTGTAGTTGTGAGAAAGGGAATTGCAAACCTCCCACATGTATGGATCTATATTCTTCTGCATTGCAAGAGCCTCATTGATGTCGAAATCAACAAACTCACCATGACGGTATCCAACCACACGGCTGCGTTTTCCGGCAACAAGAAGATCTACTGCAAGAGCACCCATCATGGACGCATATACACGGTCCTTACATGTAGGGCTTCCACCACGCTGCATGTGACCAAGGATCGTTGCACGTGTCTCGATACCTGTTGCAGCCTCGATACGCTTCGCCATAGCCTCTGAATGGCCGATACCCTCAGCATTTACGATGATATGGTGTTTCTTACCTTTCTTACGGCTCTCTACGATATTGTCAATAAGCTTCTGCTCGTCGTAATCATATTTCTCCGGGATCAGGATATCCTCAGCACCGTTTGCGATACCGCACCATACTGCAAGGTATCCGGCGTTACGTCCCATAACCTCGATGATACTGCATCTCTCATGGGATGTGGATGTATCACGTACCTTGTCAATAGCTTCCATAGCTGTATTTACAGCAGTATCGAAACCGATGGTGTACTCGGTACATGCGATATCAAGGTCAATAGTTCCCGGCAGGCCAATGGTATTGATTCCAAGGTTCGCAAGCTTCTGAGCACCTGCGAAGGATCCGTCTCCACCGATAACAACAAGGCCGTCGATCCCATGCTTTCTGCAGATCTCTGCAGCATGCTGCTGTCCTTCCTCTGTTCTCATCTCTGCACATCTGGCAGTATAAAGAATTGTTCCGCCTCGTTCAATCGTATCGGAAACGTCCCTTGCTGTCATATCTCTGATCTCTTCATTTAAGAGACCGCTGTATCCTTTATAGATTCCCTTTACGTTCAGTCCGCTGCTTAATCCTCTTCTGACAACAGCACGGATTGCAGCATTCATTCCAGGTGCGTCACCGCCACTGGTCAAAACGCCGATCGTTTTGATTTTGTTCTCTGCCATATTGTTATCCTCCATCTTATGAAACAACCTATTGTAATACACATATTCGGGTATAGTTTATAGCATTTTTATAAGTTTTTCAATACTCTCTCCACAATTTTAACATTGGAACTTCCATATTTTTTACACATGCGCTCCAGCCAGGGATCCTCGATATGGACCTGATAAGCAGGGGGAAGCTTCTTCATTGCCTTGACATCTTTGAGATAAATAACCACCGTGCTGTTTCCTCTGGATTCCATCAGATCGTCTACCAGACCGGTCTCGGCTTTTGCGTACTCTTCCCGGCTTTCAAACTGGAGCCACAGTTCTCTTGGCATATCATCAAAAAGACGGACCTTTTCCAGGATCAGCTTGCTGGCTTTGTCGTCTTCTGCGGATACTCTTCCCTGAATAAAGAGCCGGGCATCTTCATTCAGGAACATCTGGCATTTTTCGTAATCACGTGGAAATACCACAACCTCCACGGTGCCTACCAGATCTTCCACTGTAAGGAACGCCATTACCTTATTATTCTTTGTATATTTTATGGTTTTATCCGTGATCATTCCACCCACGATCACTTTCTGGTTATCGTAAACCTCCGGTATCCCTGTTTCATCATCCGGCTGAAAATCAGAAGTTTTTGCAGAGATCATTTTTTCCATCATATTCCGGTAACGCTCCAGCGGATGACCGCTGAGATAGATGCCGAGAACTTCCTTCTCAAAGGTCAGTATCGTCTCCTTCGGATATTCTGCTGCCTGCGGCATACGGATCTCAAATTCCTTTTTATCTTCTTCAGGCGCAATATCAAAAAGACTCAGCTGTCCCGCCATGGTATGCTTCTTATCCTGGTTGATACTGTCTATGATCTGCGTATAAACCGTCATTTTCTGATTCCGGTTTCCCTCCAGGCAATCCAGCGCTCCGGCCTTGATCAGATTTTCCACAACTCTCTTGTTGATCTGGTCGATATTTCGCTCAATAAATGTTTTCAGGGAGGTATATTCTCCGTGCTCCTCACGCTCCCGCACAATCCCCTCGATTACCGGACGGCCGATACTCTTGATGGCAGAAAGTGCATAACGAATGGAACCATTGTCAACAGAAAAGCCATAAACACCATGATTGATATCCGGCGGAAGGATCCGGATCCCCATCTGGCGGCATACAGAAATATACTCGGCAACCTTGTTCGGCATTTCCACAACGGATGTCATCAGTGCAGCCATAAATTCTACCGGATAGTAATATTTGAGATATGCCGTCTGGTAGGAAACCACTGCATAAGCGGCAGCGTGAGACTTATTGAAGGCATACTTTGCAAAATCCGTCATCTCATCGTAGATCTTGTTTGCGATTTCCTCGGAAATACCATTGGCAATACATCCCGGTACTCCCTCTTCCACGTTTCCGTAAACGAAATTCTGGCGTTCTTTTGCCATAACAGAAGCTTTTTTCTTGGACATGGCACGGCGCACCAGGTCACTTCGTCCAAGGGTGTAGCCTGCAAGCTCACGGACGATCTGCATGACCTGCTCCTGGTATACGATACAGCCATAGGTCGGCTTCAGGATCGGCTCCATCTGCGGACAGTCATAACGGATGGTATCCGGACGGTTTTTTCCGCGGATGTACTGCGGAATGAAATCCATGGGACCCGGACGGTAAAGCGAAATTCCCGCGATCACGTCCTCAAGGCTCTGAGGCTTCAGCTCCTTCATGAAGCTTTTCATTCCGGCACTCTCCAGCTGGAACACGCCGTCAGTACGTCCTGTTCCGAGAGAATCCAGTACCTTTTTGTCGTTGTAGTCGATCTTTTGCATATCCAGAAGCATACCGGTACTTTTTTCCACCATTTTCACAGCATTCTGGATAACCGTCAGGGTACGGAGACCCAGGAAATCCATTTTCAGAAGTCCCAGCTCTTCCAGTGTTGTCATGGTAAACTGCGTGACAATGGAACCATCCTGTGCTCTGGAAAGGGGTACGTATTCCGATACATCCTTCTGGCTGATCACAACACCTGCCGCATGCATGGAGGTATGCCTCGGAAGCCCCTCCAGACGTTTTGCCAGATCGATCAGACGATGGATATCGTCCTGTTCCTCGTAAGCCTTGCGAAACTCCGGATTCATTCCCAGTGCCTTGTCAATGGTGATATTCAGCTCCTGTGGAATCATCTTGGCGATGGTGTCCACCTGGGCATAAGGCATATCCAGAACACGGCCTACATCACGAATGACACCGCGGGCTGCCAGTGTACCGAAGGTAACGATCTGAACCACGCAGTCATCACCATATTTTCTTCTTACATAATCAATAACCTCCTGTCTCCGTTCGAAGCAGAAATCCACATCGATATCCGGCATGGATACTCGCTCCGGATTCAGGAAACGTTCAAAGAGCAGATCATACCGGATCGGGTCCAGCTGGGTGATCCCAAGTGTATAGGCAACCAGGCTTCCTGCGGCAGAACCCCGTCCCGGACCGACCATGATATCGTTGTCCCTGGCATATTTGATAAAATCCCATACAATGAGAAAGTAATCTACATATCCCATGTTTTTGATCGTAGACAGCTCATAATCCAGGCGCTTTTTCAGCTCCTCTGTTACCGGATGATAACGCTGCTCAAGTCCCTCATGGCAAAGCTTGTTCAGATATTCCCAGGAGGTAAGTCCGTCCGGCACATCATATTTCGGCAGCTTGGTCACACCAAATTCAATCTCCACATGACATCTCTCCGCGATCCTGTGCGTGTTTTCCAGCGCTTCCAGCGCATATGGGAAAAGCCTCGCCATCTCCTCCGGCGATTTCACATAATACTGGCCGCCCTCATAGCGCATTCTGTTCTCATCGCTGAGCTTTTTCTGAGTCTGCAGACAAAGAAGAACATCATGTGGTTCCGCATCCTCTGCCATAGTGTAATGCACATCATTGGTGACAACCAGATCGATCCCCGTCTCTCTGTGCATACGGAGAAGCTGCTGGTTTACAGTCTGCTGCTCCGGGATCCCATGATCCTGAAGCTCCAGAAAGAAATTTCCTTTTCCGAAAATATCCTGGTAACGTAATGCCGCGATCTTGGCATCCTCATACATTCCACGTGCAAGATATCTGGCGACCTCTCCCGCCAGGCAGGCACTTAAGGCAATGATACCCTCGTGATATTTTTCCAGAAGCTCCAGATCCACACGTGGCTTGTAATAAAACCCTTCCACGAATGCCTTGGATACAATTTTCATCAGGTTGCTGTATCCCTGATTATTCTCAGCCAGCAGGACCAGATGATAATAACGGTCATCCCCACTTCCCACTTCTCTGTCAAAACGGGAGCCCGGAGCCACATAAACCTCACATCCGAGGATCGGATTGATCCCGGCTTCTCTTGCAGCCCTGTAAAAATCGATCACACCATACATAACGCCATGATCGGTGATCGCCGCACTGTCCATACCCAGCTCTTTTACTCTGGCTACATATTCTTTGATCTTATTGGAGCCATCCAGAAGGCTGTATTCTGTATGGACATGTAAATGTGTAAACTCCAAATTTATTCTCCTTATCGTAAAAAACAGGGCTCCGGATCCTCCCCGCTCTGCACTTTTCTCTGAACGTGCCGGAGCGTGTCTGATCCGGAGCCGGTCAACACCTTGTTATTTTTTAATGTAGATCCTCTTGTCACGGATCTCTACTTTTCCTTCCTTCATCAGATGACCGACTGCACGCTTGAATGCGTTCTTACTGAGACCAAACTCTCTCTTGATGACTTCCGGTGAGGCATGATCATCAAATGGCAGCACCCCTGCAAATTCCTCGATCACGCTGAATACGCTCTCTGCATCCTCATTGATCTGGATGTAAGCCTTCTGGCGGTCACTGACGTTCATCTTGCCATCCTCTTTCACCTCTGTGACACGAAGATCAAGAATAGCTCCCGGTCTGTACTTGCCTGTTGCCTCCCGTGCCGGGATCAGAGCGGAATATTTATCATCTACCGCAACAAAAACGCCGAAATTCCCACTGATCTCATAGACACGCCCCTTTACCGAATCTCCCGGTACATAAGGAGTTCTGGTGGAAAGATAATGATACACCTTCATAGTTGCACAGAGTCTGCTGCTCTTATCTACATAAAGAGCTACCAGACACTCCTCGCCTTCACGGACCCGGTTGGTCTGCTCATGATACGGAAGAAGAAGATCCTTCTCCAGTCCCCAGTCAAGAAAAGCACCGATCCTGGTAACCTGTTTTACCTTAAGGACTGCGGTCTGTCCTACCTGAAGCATCGGCTCACGGGTAGTTGCGATCAGTCTGTCCTGGGAATCCTTATAGATGAATACTTCGATCTCATCACCTGCTTTGGTTCCTTCCGGTACCTGTTTGGACGGAAGAAGCACCCGCTCATTCTGAGGTGCATTTCGGTCCTCTCCAAGATATATTCCGAAATCCACGGTTTTTACAACCAGTAATTTCTGTTTTTTACCTAATTCTATCATTCTTACTCCTGTTCCTTAAAACTATATATGATCATTTACTATTTGCTGTCTGTCCTGCATTATAACATAAGAGAATTATTATAGAAAGCACAAAAAAGGCAGCTTCGGAAATTTCTTTCCGTCACTGCCTTTTATTTGACATTCATGGGGGAATCTGCCCCCACATTGGGTCAATCTGTTATTCTGTTGGTTTCTCAACCGGCATCGGGTTCATCATTTTAATGACAAAAAGTACGATCAGCATCAGCACGATTCCCACCGGAAGAGCGATCCATGCTGTTTTTACAAAGCCTGCAACAATATAAGTTACAAAGGATACTGCCGCAGCCAGGATCGCATACGGAAGCTGTGTGGAAACGTGAGTCACATGATCACACTGTGCTCCTGCGGAAGCCATGATCGTTGTATCGGAGATCGGTGAGCAGTGGTCTCCGCAAACTGCACCTGCCATGCAGGCGGACATGGAAATGATCATCATCTCAGGACTGGATTTCTCAAATACCGCAACAACGATCGGGATCAGGATACCAAAGGTTCCCCAGGAAGTACCTGTAGCAAATGCAAGTCCACATCCAACCAGGAAAATAATGGCCGGAAGGATAACTTCAATACCACCGGCAACAGAACGCATTGCTTCTTCTACGAATACCGCTGCACCAAGTGAGTCTGTCATAGCCTTCAGTGTCCATGCAAAGGTCAGGATCATGATCGCCGGTACCATAGCCTTGAAGCCTTCCGGGATGCATCCCATACAGTCTCTGAAATTGACCACACGGCGGATCATATAGAAAATAATGGCAAACACCAGACCAAAAGCACTTCCCATTGCAAGGCCTGTAGAGGCATCACTCTGTGAAAATGCGGTAACAAAATCTGTTCCGCTGAAAAATCCTCCTGTGTAGATCATACTGATGACACAGCAGATAACAAGCACAACGATCGGAATCACAAGATCGATCACCTTTCCTCTCGGATTCGGTGTCTCATCATCCGTTGCATTCTCATACGGTCTTGCAGATGTTGTATAAAGATCTCCGTTCAGAGCATTGATCTCATGTGTTCTCATGGCACCAAACTCGGTTTTCATCAGTACCATGCCAACCATCATTACAATAGTAAGGATCGCGTAAAAGTTATACGGGATGGTTCTTACAAAAATCGCAAGTCCATCCTGTCCCTTTACGAATCCACTGACTGCTGCTGCCCAGGATGAGATCGGTGCGATGATACATACCGGAGCAGCTGTTGCATCGATCAGGTATGCAAATTTCGCTCTGGATACGTGATGTCTGTCAGTTACCGGACGCATAACGCTTCCTACTGTCAGGCAGTTAAAATAATCGTCAATGAAGATCAGGATTCCAAGGATGATCGCTGCAAGTTCCGCGCCCACACGCGTGTGGATCTTTTTGCTGGCCCATCGTCCGAATGCGGCGGAGCCGCCGGCCTTGTTCATCATACATACCACAGATCCCAGGATTACCAGGAAGATCAGGATACCTACGTTATAGCTGTCAGAAAGAACCTTGATGATTCCTCCCTCAAAAATCTGTGTTACCGTTCCTTCAAATTTAAATCCGGAATAGATCAGTGCTCCTACTACAATTCCCACAAACAGAGAACTGTATACTTCTTTTGTGATCAGTGCAAGGACGATCGCAACAAGAGGTGGAAGCAGTGCCCAGATCGTTGCATACAGAGCAGGCTGGTAAGTCTCCTCCGCATCCGCAGCCAGCACAGTCAGGGGACTTGCCAGTGCGCCCATGAATACCATTGCCATAACAGACAATGCTGTTCCTGCTTTTTTACTCATTTTTCTCCTCCCTTTTCGGGGACAAAAAAACGGAGGCTGTCTCTTCTTAAGAACACCTCCGGTTAAATAATCCTTATTTAACTAATAGCCTGTCAGAAAATCTCCATTCATCATATTAAATGCAGATCTCCCGAAGTGCTACCGATAGCGCTCCACATCCGTGACAGTACAACGCATATTCTGCGTTATCCCAGCGCCCTGTCATCTGGCCTTCCAGAGCACTTCGGCAGATTTTCCTTTCTTTATGAACAGCCTGCCAGGGCCTTGCATCCATAAATACTGATAAAATCCGCGCCTCTATCTTCTTATCCGTGACCGTTTGCCCTCCGCAGGGCTTCCCGGCCATCTTTTTTTCTTTATACTGTAGCAGTTTCCGACATAAATATCAAGTAGTTTACACAGATTCCTGCCAGTCAGACCAATATTGTTACTTTTCACTCCGTTTTCAGCAACACGCTTCGCGGAATATTATCAGCGAACTGCAATCCAATATTGCCTTATTTACTGCTCATTCAGCAGCCACTTCACATCCACTCCCAGCACCTTTGCAAACACCCGCAGTTCATAATCTGCCACAAAACGTTCTCCTCCTTCGATCCGGCTGATACTGTCACGCTCCAGCATCACTCCTTCCACCTGCATTTTTGCTGCCAGCGCAGATTGCGACATCCGTTTCATATTCCTCATCTGACGTATTTTTTCTCCGGAAACGTTCTTTTTTCCCTGATAAGTGTATATTTTCATCCTGCCACCTATTTTAATAAATGTGTTAATGTTCTGCATTTTTCTTGACATTAGCATATATTTCAGCGGCATCTGTGTTAAAGGTCAGCAAATCTGACATTTTCTGCATTTTTCGACAAAAAATGCCGCGGTACTGTTCCGCGGCATTTCCACTCAGGCGGATATTGACGATCCACCATCGGGTTAAACTGTTTTTTCTTCTGATCAGTCTTCCTGTCCTACCTGACCATAATATGCATTTGCACCATGCTTTCTGTAGTAATGCTTATCCTGAAGCTCCTGCGGTGCCGGTTTTACATCCGGATTGATCAGCTCGCAGCGAGATGCCATCTTGGCAACCTCCTCAAGAACAACTGCGTTATGAACTGCCTCATGAGCATCCTTACCCCAGGTAAAAGGTCCGTGGTTCTTACACAGCACAGCCGGTACTGCTTCATAATCTTTGTTTTTGAAATAATCAGCAATAAGAACTCCCGTGTTCTTCTCATATGCCTCTTCGATCTCTCTTTTGGTCAGATTACGTACACATGGTACTTCTCCGTAAATGTAATCTGCATGTGTGGTTCCATAACACGGGATCGATCTGCCTGCCTGCGCCCAGCTTGTTGCCCAGGATGAGTGGGTATGTACGATGCCGCCAATATTCGGAAACGCTCTGTAAAGAACTGCATGTGTCGGTGTATCAGAGGATGGATTGTATCTTCCTTCTACTTTATTCCCATCAAGATCTACCACTACCATGTCTTCCGGTGTCAGCTTGTCATAATCCACACCACTTGGCTTGATCACAAAAAGTCCCTGCTCCCTGTCGATCCCGCTGACATTTCCCCATGTAAAGGTAACAAGACCATATTTTGGCAGATCCATATTTGCTCTGTAAACTTCTTCTTTTAATTTTTCAAGCATAGCGCGCCCTCCTTTTACGGTATAGTTGTTTCAAAAACGATGTACTAATCTCTACCGCCTGTATTTATTTTGTAAACTCAACTACTGCGTAAGGTTCTTTATCCTCCGCGTTGAGAACTACAGATTCTTTATTTTCTGTCATATATACTTCCGGAATGATAACATTATCCAGTACTGCCTGACGTTTATATTCAGCACGAAGCTGACCAACTTTAAAATCCTCAGGCAGATGATCCGCTGCCATCCGGATATACTGACAGTTGTTCACATGATGATTGGTGTCCAGATGATGCTTCTGTACGGAAAAAGCATTCTGCACTTCCCGTTCCTTCGGAAGCGCGATCTTTCTTGGTGCATAATCCATCTCTATTTTTTCGCCCAGATCATAGGGATCTGTATCTGCCGGTGTCAGCTTTTCCGGAAGACCGGTTTCTGTATTGATAAAGGACCAGTAGGAATTGGCCCATGCCAGCTTCTCACCATCCATTGTCTCAAGAATAAAATTACGCATTCCGATAAATCCACGGAATCCATAAGGAATTGTTGTTACTTTTATATTTTCACCAAGCTTCGGATATCGCTTCACGATCACCTGCCATGCAGAAAGTACCCAGGCTCTTTTCTGTTCCTTTAATACTTCCATGCCGACTCCTGTCTGCTCGGATTCAAAGGTACAGCAATCCTGAAAATAATCCAGAACTCCCGGCAGCGTCAGACATCCATCTTCTCCGATCTCACTGAATCTTACTCGACTCTCAAAACTGTAACTCATTCATGCCTCCTGTCATACTGTCTATACTTTATTGTAACACTTGGCAGGAAGAAACGCACTTGTTTTTTTTGGGGCGCAGCGGATTGCGAATATCTTCTTATTTTTGAGTACAAAAAAGTACCTCGCAACTGAGGTACTTAAGAAGCAGGGCTACAAGGATTCGAACCTTGAACTGACGGAGTCAGAGTCCGTTGCCTTACCGTTTGGCGATAGCCCTATGTGTTTTGTTTTTCGCTTGCCTTATCGCTTGCGACGGATGTTATTATATAACAGCTTTTTTGAAATTGCAACCCCTTTTTTTAATTTTTTTTATTTTTTTTCAAAATTTCTTAAACTGCTGTTAAAACTCCTTATTATATGCGGGTTTACGCAGTAAAAAAAATTTTACAATCCACTCCTTTGTGTTATAATAAGCCGTATAATAAAAAGAGCGGAAACAACCGTGCATTTCCCTCCGGTCACAATATCCGGAGGCATCCAAAGGAGAACGCTATGCGAGCAAATAACCTTACTCTGCTCACGGACCTCTATGAGCTTACCATGATGCAGGGATATTTCAAAAACCCTACCAACCAGACCGTTGTCTTTGACATGTTCTACCGCAACAATCCGTGCGATGGCGGTTTTGCCATCTGTGCAGGACTGGAGCAGATGATCGAATACATCGAAAATCTCCGTTTCTCAGAAGAAGACATTACCTATCTGAGAAGTCTTGGCATCTTTGAGGATGATTTCCTTGAGTATTTGAGCAACTTCAGATTCACCGGTGATATCTACGCAATTCCGGAGGGAACCGTGATCTTCCCGAGAGAGCCGATGGTCAAGGTTATCGCACCGATCATGGAAGCTCAGCTTGTAGAGACGGCCATCCTGAACATTATGAACCATCAGAGTCTTATTGCCACTAAGGCAGCACGTGTATGCCACGCAGCCAAGGGCGATCCCATCATGGAATTCGGTCTTCGCCGTGCCCAGGGTCCGGACGCCGGGATCTTCGGTGCCAGAGCTGCAGTGATCGGCGGATGTGCCGGTACTTCCAACGTACTGACGGGCCAGATGTTTAACGTTCCGGTTCTCGGAACACATGCTCATTCCTGGATCATGAGTTTCCCGGATGAGTACACTGCCTTTAAGACCTATGCGAGACTTTACCCGAATTCCTGTACTCTTCTGGTTGACACCTACGATGTCCTGAAATCCGGTGTTCCCAATGCGATCCGTGTATTTGAGGAGATGCGTGAGGAAGGTATCCAGCTGAAGAACTATGGAATCCGTATCGACAGCGGTGATCTTGCATATCTTTCCAAAAAAGCTTACAAGATGCTGGCTGCTGCCGGTTTCGATGATGCTACCATTTCCGCATCCAGCGATCTTGATGAATATCTTATCGAAAGCCTGAAGGCCCAGGATGCCAAGATCAATTCCTGGGGCGTCGGAACCAAGCTGATCACAGCCGATAACAATCCGGCATTCGGCGGCGTATACAAGCTTGCCGCTGTAAAGGACGCTGACAGCGATGCCTTCCAGCCGAAGATCAAGCTTTCCGAAAACACAGAAAAGGTTACCAACCCGGGCAACAAGACTGTATACCGTATCTACAGCAAGAAGACCGGCAAGATCAAGGCCGATCTGATCTGCCTTGCAGATGAGAAATTCGATCCGGAAGAAACTATGGTGATCTTCGACCCGGTTGACACCTGGAAAAAGACCAAGGTTCTTGGCGGAACCTACGAACTCCGTGAGCTCCTTGTTCCGGTAATTAAAGATGGTAAGAGCGTTTACAAGTCTCCATCTGTCATGGAACTCCGCGACTACTGCAAACAGGAGCAGAACACTCTGTGGGATGAATCCAGACGTTTCGTTAATCCGCAGAAGGTTTATGTAGATCTCTCCCAGTCACTCTATGACATGAAGAAGGCTCTCCTGGAAGAAATGAGTGAAAAAGAGCTCTGATAAACAGAAATAAGCATTCATAAACCCTCCTTTCTTATCATAAGCTTATGGATAAAGAAAGGAGGGTTTTTATTGCACAGAGAATTTTATACCCGGCTGATCAGCAGGGAGCATCCTCTGCCGGAAGCCTTTGTGCCGGAACATCTTATCGATATCGGACTTCCATTTGAAGCAGCACCGGGAGATCCGAAGCGGCTTCTGGAGTATCAGGCTGCAAAAGCCGCTTCCCAGCTTTTCCATGCCTGTCACAGATGCGGTCTGAACCTGTGGGCAGTTTCCGGATATCGTTCCTACCAGCGACAGAAGGAACTTTTTACGAGAAGTCCTTTCGTTGCAGAGCCAGGAACAAGTGAGCACCAGAGCGGACTTGCTCTGGATGTATCCTGCCCTTCCATCCATATGGAGCTCTCCGAAAGGTTTTCCGCAACAGGAGAAGGCCGCTGGCTGAAAAAGAACGCTCCGCTCTATGGTTTTATCCTCCGGTACCCAAAAAACAGAGAGGAAATCACCGGCATCCCTTACGAGCCATGGCACATCCGCTATGTGACCAAACCTCTGGCTTCCTGGCTCACTATCACAAATCTGACTCTGGAAGAATACCACTGCTTTCCTTCCCGGTGTCCGCACCCTCCCTGATCTGCAGCTCCTGGCATCTGCATCTGATGTTTATATCTTGATCTTCACACATTTTTCTGTACACCTGATGCACTTTTACTGCTCCATCTGTCTGCCAAGAAAACCGGCTGCTGTGCGGATAAGGGCACGTTCTGTGTCTCCCAGTGCTGTTTTTTCACTTTTAGTCAGAAGGATCACTGCTCCAATGGCGTCACTCGCACACAGGATCGGCTGTATCATTTTCTGGCAAAATGAATCCATAGCGTTGGAAATGACTGATATATTTTCCCTGCTGTCCTGACTGACCATTCTGCCTTTCCTGCCGGCAATGACTGCATCCAGATCAGAACTGATCTCTTTTCCTTCCAGTTCCCGGCTTCCGCTGCCGCATGCCGCCACGACCTGATCACGATCTGTAATACAGGCAGTCAGTCCGGTGGTCTGTACCAGCGCTTCCGCATATTCCGCAGCAAACGTATTCAGCTCTCCAATGGGCGAATATTTTTTCAGGATGATCTGTCCTTCCCTGTCTGTAAAAATCTCCAGTGGCGTTCCTTCCTTGATCCGCAGTGTCTTTCGTATCTCTTTTGGAATCACAACCCTGCCCAGATCATCGATCCTGCGAACAATTCCCGTTGCTTTCATCTTCCTGAATTCCTCCTGTATTTTCTGTTCATTGTACGTCAATGTTATGTTAACTATTTGTTTTGCATATGGTTATTATGCGAAAAACTGGGAGAAATATGCATAAAAATCTCTTATTTATCTGTCGCAGGAGCCGCATTGTCGTATGCCTGCTGCAGAAATAAATCCTGATAAAATTTTTTTCGAAAATAGGGGTTGCATTTTTGAATAATAGTGGTATAGTATTCGTATACTTGATATGTAGTTTTGAATACTACATGTTATTTTATCAGTTTCTACATTATTACATCGTAAACTGTCGCAATGATCCGTCATTGATGAACCGATCTTGAAGTTGTCCATATGATATAAACAGCAGATTTTTTTGCAGGAGGTGTTTTTATATGAAATTTAAATTAAAAGATCCGGGAAGCGCCATAACCCACGGAATCGGCATGCTTCTTGCCGTGGCCGGAGCCACTCCGCTGATCGTGAAGGCGGCCAGAAGTGCAGATGTTCTCCATGTTTTTGCAGTAAGTGTTTTTATCCTTACCATGATCCTTCTTTACCTGGCAAGCACACTTTACCATTCCGTAAGCTCCACAGCCAAGGTGAACCGCCGTCTGAAAAAAATGGATCACATGATGATCTTCGTGATGATCGCCGGCAGCTACACTCCTGTATGCCTGATCGTTCTCCACGGACGCACCGGCTATATCCTCTGTGCCCTCGTATGGACCGTTGCCATCATCGGAATGATCCTCAAGGGCTGCTGGATCAACTGCCCGAAATGGCTTTCCTCTGTGATCTACATTGGAATGGGCTGGCTGTGTGTACTTGCTTTTGTTCCGATTTTCCACAATCTGCCCCGTGCAGGCTTCGGATGGCTCCTTGCCGGCGGCATCATCTATACCATCGGCGGTGTGATCTATGCGCTGAAGCTTCCGATCTTCAATGCGAAGCATAAGAATTTCGGCTCCCACGAAGTATTTCATGTCTTTGTGATGCTGGGAAGTGTGTGCCATTTTGTTGTAATGTATTTCTTTGTAGCCGGTATGGCGATCCATTGAATTACTCTGTGATCAGATAGATAACAATCTCACCTTTCGGATACCGTGACATGCTCCCACCACTTAAATCTTACGATTTTGAAGTGGGGGCTTCCTGCTCGATTACCCTTTAGGGCAAAGCTAAAACAGGCTATCCCCGCGTGTCCCGCGGTTTTGTTTTTTATGTTTATCCGGTTACGGATTTTTTTCTTGTGCCGTCAGGCACATTCTTTATAGATTCTTTTTCCTTCTTCACGGATGTTGACTGCTGCATTCACATCCCGGTCCATCCTATTTCCACATTCACAAACATACATTCTATCCGACAATGCCAGTTCCTTTTTCTTATGTCCGCATACACTACAGATCTTGCTGGATGCAAAATAACGGTCTACTTTTATAAGATGTTTTCCGCATTCTTCCAGCTTGTATCCCAGCATGAACAGAAACTGCCCATACCCGTTATCCTGCACACCTTTCCCAAGGTGCAGCCCTCCGGACATTCCCTTCATATTCAGATCTTCCACACATACTGCATCATATCTTTCCGCAAGCTCCCTACTGAGCTTATGCTGGAAATCTTTTCTCTGGTTCTTTATCTTTTCATGACATAAAGCTACCCTTTTTTTCTGTTTCTGATAGTTCCGGCTTTCTTTTTCACAGTGGGAGAGCTTTCTCTGTTCTCTTGCAAGTTTTTTCTCTGCTTTTCTGTAAAACATAGGGTACCCGGCTCTTTCTCCTGTAGAAAATACACACATTCCCTGCATGGCAAAATCGATCCCAAGAAATCTCTCTGCCGGTCTTTTTTCCACTGTTTGGTTCTCACAGCAGAACAAAAGGCTGGCAAAATATTTCCCGGATGGCTCACGGCTCACAGTTACAGACTTCAGTTTCCAGTCTGATGGAATCTGACGGTGAAGTTTTATCCTTATGACGGACATCTTTGGAAGTTTCAGATGGGTATCCTGCAAAAGGATATTTCCGTTTAGTGCATTGGTCGTATATGAATTTCTTGCATGCTTCTTTGATTTATAACGTGGAAATCCGCAGGCTGGTTCCCGAAAAAACTTCCGGAACGCACTTTCCAGATGCAGTTGCGCATTCGCCAGGGCAAGGGAATCCACCTCCTTCAGCCATGGATATTCCTTTTTATATCCGGCCGGTGTGTTCCGGAGCATCTTTTTTTCTTTCTGGTAATAGCTGATCTTATCTGCAAGCATCTGGTTATAGATAAAGCGGCTGCAGCCGATTGTTTGCTCTATCTGAACTCTCTGCTCTTTATTTGGATAAATCCTTATTTTTACGGCGCGGTTCATTCTTCTCACCCTGGCTTTCTATATACTGCCGTATCGTTTCAATCGTTGCTCCGCCTGCACTGAGCAGACAGAAGATCTGACCCCAGAATGCATCTTTCATGGTCTAACTCCATTATATTTATCATCCTTTTTCTTATATCGACGGATATGTATTTATGAACTAATTGTTCTTTTTCAGTATACTACATCAGGGAAAGAAGAACAAGTGTTTCTTTTATACTATAGAGATTTTTTTGAGCAGATATGCTCAGATGTGCAATTCATCTCCCCACCTGAAGAGGTGGGAGAATTCTTGCTACATTTGTTAAAATATGCAAATGCACCTATAGTCTGAACGCTGTCCGCAATGTCAAGCTTTACAAGCTTTTCGCAGTCTGCAAATGCATAGGCTCCGATGCTGGTAACGCCCTCCTCGATCCGGACCTCTGTTATCTGGTCACGGTATCCGTTCCAGGGGACTTCTTCCTCATTTTGCCATTCATGGCTCCCTGGCCGTTTTTACCATAACAGTCCGAAACATGTCCGTTCAGACCGATAGCAGAATTGAGTACATTTGCATTTACCTGTGCATAGATCTGACCTGTAACTGCTGTTCCGCCAGTTACGCGAAGCGTACCTGTAAAAGCACACTGTTTCACATATCCGCCCATGTTTCCAAACTGTTCGATCCGGCCGGCAATGCCTCCAAGGTAAACCTGATAAGAATTTCCGTTAGCCTGTGTGACAGAAAGATTTCCTCCTGCAACACATTTTTCAATAGTACCAATGTTTACTCCTGCGATACCACCAACATAGCTGTCTGTAGCTGTCAGGGATATGGAAATATTTACTCCTGACGAACAGCCGCTGATAGTACCGGCCACCTCATTCTCTCCGACAATCCCGCCAAAAGCCGGATGGCTCATGGAACTGGTAGAGCCCATATGTCCTGTTACCGTTCCGGTTACCCTGCAATCCTGGATCTTACCGGTATTATACTGTGCCACAACACCATGGATATCATGACTGTCATAATCAAAATCCGCAACAATATTCAGATCCTTTATCGTTCCTGCATTCTGCTGGATCAGAGGTTTTTGGAGACCGGTTATTGTGAAACCGGCTCCGTCCAGCGTTCCACTGAAATACGATGCCGAAAAATTTGTCCTTCCGTCTGTACTGATATTTTTTGTCAGACGATAGTATGCTCCCTGGTTCGCCTGGATCAGATTAAGATCATCGATCGAAGATATCTTATATGGATTTGCAAACGTACCATCTCCCTCTGCCGGTGCAAGGGAAGAGCTTCTGCTTCCAATGATACGATAAACAATCCCTGCGGAGCCATCCGTCGGAACGGTAAACTTACCGTTCGACAGCTTCACCAGGATTGCCGATGCTGCCGGCAATGTATGGTTTTCATTGCTGTCTCCTGCATAAACCGGGAATGTCGCTGCCTTTGCCGCAGCAATGGCATCCCCGTAAAAGCTGTATTTACCGGAGCTCTCACCGGCTGCAACTGCCGTATAAAAATCCGCCATAAGCTCCTTAAAAGAAACTCCGGTTATTTTCTCCAGATATTGCTCACAGCTGAGAGAAGAAGCATCGATCGTATAAAACTTTGGAAGCACCTTCATAGGCTGATAGCTTCCTGCCATCCGGTCGATAACATATCTTACAAAAAGATACGGCATTCCATAGTCCTGTGCATTGTCATCCCGGTAATTCTCGTAGATCAGCGAAGCTCCTGAACGGATGACCGTATTACTTCCAATACCATTCAGCCAGCCGCTGCTGTCCGTTCCTCCCCAGAGATAGTCCATGACAGCCACTGCAAGACCCTCATTCAGCCACGAATATCTGCCGGTACTCATAAATCCGGTTTTCAGCCAGAGGATTGCATGCTGTCCCTCATGAACAAGAAGGCCATTTCGCTTTGACATCTCCCCCGAAACATAAGAGGATGCTGACGGTGTGTTGATATGGATCGCTGTGATCCCTTCATCATACATATACATACCGCTGGCGCTGCTTAAAGACTCCAGCAGGATCGACAGCTTGCCGGAGCCATCCTGTGCCGGAAAATTACCTGCACAGAGCTGGTTAAGGATACGGTAAGGCTGACCATCGTAGACAGCTGCCATATCCGCAGCAATCAGAGCTGTTTTCCCTGCGGTATCGTAATCTGCCTTCAGGGTCTCATCCATCCACACATAGCAGTGTTCCCCAACTCCGATGCAGACATATGTTTTTCCATATGTATCATGGCCGTTAGTTCTATAGATGTACTTTTTTTCACCTACCTGATAGGTGGTCGCCGCAGCCTGTACAGCAGTCAGCATCGGTTGGTCATCTTGCATGTATGCCTGCAGCTGCTCATCCTCCAGGCTCTGTACCTGCCCCACATCTGCTGCCTCTCCCGCAATTCCCTCTGAAGCTGCCCGCCTGCCGTGTATACACAAAAAGAGCGAAAAGCTCTGGTATTGGTATCGTGCAGAACTTTTCGCTCTTATTGAACTACTCTATAAACTTTTAGCCTATCTGATTTTTATTTATATTTTTCTTCAGTTCATCCAACTGCTCCTGCTCAAGCCCTGTAACTTCTCGAATTTGAGCATCCGTAAATTCTTTGAGCTTCAGCATATTAACTGCAATTTGGATAATTCCCTGACTATACCCCTCTTCCATACCTTCCTCTCGGGTCTGTCTCATATGCCGTTCTTCGTCGTATTCATATATACTCACTTTCTTCGCCTCCGCTCGATTTTTCTCAGAAAATCTGCCAGGATTCCTTCGCTGATGCATTCTGTGATCGCCTGCTCTACTGCTGTATCCAGTGGCATTTCTGCTGCGTATTCTCTTATACGAAAAGTGTATTCCGCATAGTCCTCAAGGGTCCTGCAGGTTTCCATCTAAAGATCTTTCCTCCCCCTGCATAGCAGGGGAGACTGTCCGAAAACTCGGATAATCTAATCTGATGAGAAAAAGATTGATATGCTCTTGTGAGCGTTCAATATAAATTAAAATTGCAC
>NZ_JBQHWA010000019.1:0-69716 GCF_052064225.1 Blautia massiliensis (ex Liu et al. 2021)
CCAAAGGATTGTATTTATGCCTTTTTTATTGGCTGAAATATTGGATTTTCAAGGTTCAGCACACCTTATTGGTGTGGGAAGTTTGAGTTATTAATCTTAACAAAATGTCAGATTCATGTCATAATATAAGAAACCAATACATTCCTTAAACATCAACATATAAGGAGGATATCAATATGTCCATTTCCCAAGACTGGATTACTAATGAACTGGAAGATACAGAACTGGAAGCTCTTCATCGCTCTCCCTCTGTGGAATATTCTTTTTACAATGCCGTAAGAGCCGGTGATATGGAGGCTGTAAACAAAAACTGCGAGGAAGACTCTTTTCTTCATCTGAGGGGAACCGGTATCCTCTCCAAAAATTCTCTGACCAACCTGAAGTATCATTTCGTTGTCACTACTGCCATGCTCACCCGTTACTGTATTGACGGTGGACTGGAGCCTGAACAGGCATATCGTCTCAGCGATTTTTACATTCTGAAAATGGATTCCTGCACCACTGTACGCCAGATTGCAGATCTGCATCATATTATGGCCAGAGATTTTACCGGAAAAATGATCCTCCAGAAAAAAAGCTCTATTCTTTCCAGACCGGTCATGCAATGCGTGGACTATATTTACGGTCACATTAAGGAGCGTATCACCATTCAGGATCTGTCAGAACATACCGGACTCTCTCCCAGTTATCTGTCCAGAGTATTCAAACAGAATCTTGGAGTATCCATAAGTGATTACATCCGCGAGAAAAAAATCGAAAAAGCCACTCACCTGCTCCGATACTCTGATAAAGCAGTAGTTGATATCGCCAATTATCTGAATTTCTCTTCACAGAGTCATTTTATCCAGATCTTTGAAAACTTCACCGGCCTTACCCCAAAGAAGTACCGTGACAAATATTACAAATCCATATGGTAAACATCCTTATTATTATGGCTGATATTTTTTATCAGCATCAAAAACGACATCCCGCAGCTTTTTACAACTGTGGGATGCCGTTTTCCTATTGATACTTCTGTTTCTGTAATTTAACAATTATGTATAACCGATTTCTGTTACATCAGTTCCACTTTGATCCTGTGTGTTTCTTTTACAGAAAGCTTTTCGAGCAGTTCCCGATCTATACGTACACAGGTACTCTGTTTGTTTTTCATTTCCTTTTCATCGCACCATACTGTTTTTATTTTATATTCTGAAGGAAGTTTTTTCTCCGGATTGCAGATACAGATCTCCAGCTTTCTTCCGGCAAATTCCATAGTAAGAGATGCCTGTCCATTCTCATTATACTGCTCCGGCATCAGTGCCGGCGCGATCACCAGATCTCCAAGATCTCCTCTGACGCCAAATACCTCTGTGATCATAGTCAGCATATACCAGCTTGCAGCACCGGTAAGATATGCATACAATCCTCTTCCCTGATTATCAAAATATTCCGGAATTCCAGGATACATCCTGCTGTTCTCAAAATCCATGGCAGCGTCCAGAAGCGTTTCCAGAACCTTATGTCCTTCTTTTGCATAGCCGTTTTTATACAGTGCATTGCCATACATAACAGCCATATGGGAAAATACCGCTCCGTTTTCCTTTTCTCCATAAGCAAACCCGAACATTCTTCCCAGATCAAATTTTTCTTCATGGAAATTGGTATTCAGGCGATATCCTCCTGCCTGACGGTCAAAAAGATATTTATCCGCACTTTTACAGATAGACTCAATCTGATCTTTCTGTGCGGTTTTACTCATGATCGCAAATACCTGACTGGTAAGCATCATACGTACCTGGCTGTTTTCTGCCCTTTCCACAGGACGTTTATGATCATCATAATATCCGTTGAACCAGCCGTTTTCTCCGTCTTTTACCCATTCTCTTCTGCGGATGTTTTCCATCATCCAGTCTGCCTTTTCATCCAGATTCCGGCTAAGCTGATCCAGACGAATCACAATAGTATTTCCGCTGATATCATGTGCACATTTTTCTGTGTACTGTCTCAGAAGCTGCTGCTTTTTCTCCGGGCTTTCATAAAGCTCACGGTCTCCGGTAAACAGGATTTCCATTTCTTCCGCAACTTCAATCCTGTCAAACATTTCCTTTTCCTGAAGTTTTCTCAGATATTCTGCGATGTTCTTCATATTTCCAGCATATGCACAGGTAAATGCCACACTCTCACCATTTTCCCATGCCATATCCATGGCATCGTTCCAGTCTGCCCCGTGAAGTTTCATCTCGTTGTGCTCTCCTACATCATAAAAAGCACAGAGATTTTCCAGCAAAATGTGTTCCAGAACCGTTCCGTAATAAATCTCACCGGATTCTGTTTTCTGATTTTCTCCATAGGCACTGCTCCATTTTTCATCATGCGCAGTTCCTCTTTTTGTCTGAAGATCCTTGAAATATGGAATCTTCTCAAAAAGGACATTCATATCCCCGGTCTGATCCATATAAAGCTGCGTTGTCACAAATGGCCAGAAAGCATGATCCATCCACACGCGGGCAATGTTGTTGCGGTCTGCGATAAATTCACCCTGTCTGTTTCCGATGATCGTGGCATTGGTTCCATCGATGCGTACTCCACCGTAATTATCGACGATCATCTGACGTACAACAGAAGGATCCATGATCAGAAGTGCCAGACAGTCCTGCCAGAGATCACGCCAGCCTCTTCCACCTTTTCCATAATCATGATACGGGAGGAATGAACAACCGTAAATTCTTCTTAATATCGGCTGGAAACAGATCCATTTCAGATAATTATCTCTGTCCTCATCACCTGTCTCAAAAGAAACATTCACTTTTTCTGTCCAGTGTTTTTTTACATATTCAAATTCTCTTGCAACCTGTTTTTCAGTTCTGTAAAACCGTGCAGTCTCCTCCGGCAGCTGATTTTTTTCAGATATTCCCGCTGTCACAACATATACAGCTGTTTCATGTGGTCTCAGAACCCTGGATGCAAAACGAATACCACCGACAGCTTCCTTTCCTTCAATTTCTGTTCCTGCCGGAACACCTTTTTTCTCTTCTCTGACCACCTCCGGAATCAGGAAAGAACCGCCTTCTCCGATAAACATTTCCACATCAGGATAAAAGCTTTCCGGTTCCGTTCCCTCGCCTTCAGATCCATATACAAAATATGCAGTATTATTCTTCTGATGACCTCTTTCATCAAAAGAAAGCACCGGTTTTACTTCAACACCGTACTCCGTTGTTCTTATCCTGTGCAAAAGGGAAGTCACATGCCTGTGATCTCTGAGATTGTCTGCACTTCTTCCATATACAGGTATTACAGCAACCGGTGTGATCTCCTGTTCTTCCTCTTCAATATTGGTAATCTTTACAAGATGGACCTCCGCATCACCTTTCACTGTCACAAAAGACAAAATCTCTGACTGAAGTCCGTATTTCTCAGAAGTTCTGTGCAGCTTCTGCCACATAAATCCGGCTTCCAGGCTGCTTTTATCCTGTTTATCAGTATATTTCTGAAATTCCTGTTCTGCCGAAACTCCGCATGCTGACCAGTAACCTTTTCCTTTTATCTTGCACCAGAAATTTCTGGTGTTTCGATTATTATGAAGATTCTCAATGCTTACCGGTTCCAGCAGAAAATGATTCTGATCCAGTTTGCTGTCTCCTCCCAGAGAAGGGGTGATCGCGGATTTCAATCCGTTTTCTCCGGCCAGAGGTATATATAAACCGCTGTAATTCTCCGGATTTTCTATGGAAAAACTTCCATTTTTATCCTGAAATTTTATATATTTCATTCTGTGATCTCCTTCCTGCCAAAATAAAACGGTATTTATATTCCATTTTACTTTGTATTCATAAATGTGATCTCCTCGCAATTTATATCCATTATGTCATGACATATAGAATTCAATTTCTGTCTCACCGGTAAGTTTCTCCTGCGGAATATAATTACCCGGAAGTTCTTCTCCATTTACATAGAGTTTTTTACATCCGGCTTCCACATGTCCCGGATTCTTCACAGTGATATGGAGATGACATCCACGGAAATCCTTGCTTATCTCAAACTTCTCCCATTCTTTTGGAATCGATGGTGCTATACGTAAGCCATAGAAATCCGGACGCATGCCAAGAATTCCCTCTACACATCCTACCATCACAGTAGATGCTGTTCCTGTCAGCCAGTGCACATGAGATCGTCCGAAATTCGGGCTTGCTTTTCCTTCTGTAAACTGTCCATAGCAGTATGGCTCCAGCTGTCTGATCTCAGCCCTGTCATTCTGCGCTGCCGGAGCATTCTCCAGGAAATAATTAAATGCACGCTCACCATGTCCGCAAAGTGATTCTGCCAGAATGAGCCATCCCTGTGACTGTGAAAAGATTCCCGCATTTTCCTTTGTTCCTGCATTGTAGATAACCGCAAGTGCTCCGTCGAAAGCATTTGCATGATATGGAGGATCCATAAGGATTGCACCGTATTCTGTATTCAATCTTTCATAAACCATTTGAAGAGCCAGATCAGCCTGCCGCTCTGTTGCAAGGCCGCTGATCACAGCCCAGCTCTGTGGATTCAGCCACATATTTGCCTCCGGGTCAGTTCTCTTTCCGATAACCTCTCCCCGCTCCGTAAACCCACGGATAAAACGATCTTCATTCCAACAGAGTTCCTGGATCAATTTTCCAAGCTGCTCTTGTTTTTCTTCCAGGTATTTTATATATTTTTCATCTTTTTTGTACTTTGCAAACTCTTTCAGGATAGTCATTGCATAATAGAACTGTAATGCAACGAAAGTAGATTCCCCATCCTTTCCAAGTCTCAGACAATCATTCCAGTCTGCATAAAGTCCGGCCGGCATTCCATGTCTGCCAAGATGGTTCATGGAGAAGTCTATAGCTCTTTTCAGATGCTCGTATACAGTTCCTTCATCCTTGTTTGCAAACGGGATCACTTCATCGATGAATGCAAAATTTCCTGTCTCTGAAATATATTTGTATACAGTAGGGAACAGCCAGAGTGCATCATCTGCGCGGTATGCCGGATGACCGGTTTCCTGTACATAGGACGCATCATCCGGTGTATCCTCATGTCCCGGATTATGTGTGAATTTCACAAGTGGAAGACCGCCGCCGTTATCTACCTGTGCTGACAACATGAAACGGATCTTATCCAGTGCCATTTTGGGTGCAAGATGGATCACACCCTGGATATCCTGTACAGTATCACGGTATCCATATCCGTTACGAAGTCCGCAATAAGTAAAAGATGCTGCACGTGACCAGATAAATGTCATAAAACAGTTATATGCGTTCCATGTATTGATCATGGTATCGAATTCCGGACTTGGTGTTCTGATCTGAAAATGTGCAAGCTGTCCGTGCCAGTAACTGATCAGTTCTTCAAGCTCCACCGCGCATGTTTTTTCACAGTCTGCATAATGTGCTATAATCTCCGCTGCTTCATTATCCTCCTTCATTCCTGCCAGAAAAGCCATTTCCCGACTTTCTCCCGGTTCCAGAGTAATTACAGCTGAAAGAGCTCCACAGCTGTTTTCATTATAATTTCCCTCATTACATAATACACCAGCTTCAACCCCTGCCGGATTGTTGTATCCGTGATATCTTCCAAGGAATTTTTCCCTGTCACCACACCAGGAAGAAACCTTCTCTCCAGCCAGGCCGAAGAATCGGTTGAACACGTTCTTGTTATCAACCTCTTCCCCATCCTTAAGGCCGTCCAGATTCGCATGGATCATCTGACGTACACGATCTCCACAGAATACTGTTCTTGTAATATACTGGGAATACTGCAGATTCACCTGATCCTGTTCATAATTGCTGTTATTTGTAAACTCTGCATATCCAGTCACACTGATCTCACGTTTTCTGTCTGAGCAGTTGGTAACTTTCAGATTCCATACCTCGTAGGACTGCCCAAGCGGTACATAGTATCTCACCTCTGAATGTATCTCGCTGTAATCTGCCATCATTTTAGTATAGGCTGTGCCATGATGACATTCACTTTTATACTCACTGAGATCTTTGCCAACCGGCTGCCAGGATGCTGACCAATAATCTTTTGTGTCATTATCCCTGAGATAAATATATCTTCCCGGCTGATCAAACTGATTAAAAATATATCTCAGGATTCTGCCGTTCGCCCCGGATTTTGCAAAGCTGTATCCCCCTGCATTATTGGAAACGATTGCTCCGTATTCCGGCGATCCCAAATAATTCACCCACGGAGCAGGTGTATCCGGCCTGGTAATCACATATTCCTTTTTTTCTTCATCAAAATACCCATATCTCATGCCATACAATCTCCTGTTCTGTATATTTTCCGTAACATTGTCTGTTGTTACCTATTTTCTACACTATAACTGATATGCAGATAGCAATATACAAAATAAAAGATTAAAATATCAGATTCATGACATAAGATATGGACATAATTGTTTACAATTCTTCCTCCGTGATCACCAGCTTCATGGCCCAGGCCGGGATATCCACATCCTCAGGCTCCTGCTCCATAAATACAAATGCTGTCCGGTATGGCGGCATCTTTGCCGGAAAAATCCCGTATCCGTCTGTAAAATACACCAGGCCCTTAAGATTTTCAAACTCACGTTTTTCCATCAGCTCTTCCACATAAGCAAAAGCCGGACGGAAATCTGTACCTCCATCACCGTAAAGTTCCAGGCTGTTCATATACTCCTGCAATTCCTCTGCACCGGTGATCTTTACATCCGAATGCACCTTCTCATCACACTGGATAATGTGTATATTTACCTTCTGGAAAAAATTCCCGCTGTCGCTTAAGATCCCATAGGTTTCCTCCAGAAATCTCTGTACCAGTTCTCCTGAACAGGACATGGAGGTATCGATCACAATGACAAATTCCGAAACTTTTTTCACTTCTCTGGTTTCCAGGGGTTCGATCAGCGGCATATTCCCGTAAAGGGAAAGCCCGTAGGTATAAAAATTATAATCAAAGCTGTCCGGATCTACAGTCAGTTCTTCCCGAAATACTGCAAACTTCCGCAGAAATTTCCGATAATCATATCGTTCCCGGTTCTCTATTTTCAGCTGGTCCAGAAAATCTCCGTCCTGCTCTCCTGACTCTCTGGAAAAAGTCCCAAGGTCTGTTTCGATCCCATCGCTGATATCTCCCCATTTTTTGCTCATCAGGGGATTGGGTTTCCGGTCGGGCTGCTGGTTTGCCCAGTATTTATGGTCGTCCACGTAGAACTCTTTTTCCAGCCGCGCCAGTTCTTTTTCCTTCAGAAATTCTTCTTTCAGAATCTTGTAGATTCTCTCTGCATTCAGCGTCTTCTTTTCCTTTTCCAGAAGACGGTAGGTTTCCCTCCGGAGAAGACTTCTGGAATATCGGACTGAGCGGTGGTAGATCCCGTCGATCATATGCTCCACTGCAATATCGCAGCTTAAATTCCACAAACGCTTCTCTATTCCCGGCTTCCCAAAGTGCCGGAAAATGCAGTGAAATACCATATGAAGATATCCTCGATTCACAAGAATCCTGTTTTCTTTATAAAGCCCGCCAAGCTGTGCCGGATGGAAGTACATCACAGCCCCGTCTGTTCCAAACGGACTGACCGAACCATCCATCTGATAAATAAAGCTGCTCAGCGCCACATCCAGAAAACGCATGCCAAGATACAGCTCGTCTCTTGCCGCCCGGAGGATGCTGCTGCCGATGTCCTGGAGACGCTGGGCTGCTTCCTGGGAATTGGATCCCTGACCGGGCAGGAAGTTATTTTTATTGTTTTCAGTTGTTTCTATATCACTCATAACTGAAACTTCTTTCTCCTTTTAACAGGGCACCTCTCATTTTCTGTCTCCCCGGCCACCTTCTGCTCTTCCTTCAGCATCCGGCTGCGTTCATTCATCAGAAATGCCGAAATCCCCATGTCCTTCTTCCTGGACGCCACATCAATACTGTGTTCCAGGCCCTCTCTGTTCCAGAGTTTTTCCCGGGAAAGCAGCTCCAGACCATTTAAGCTTCCGCTTTCCACCAGAAATTCCCCGATATCCTTAAGATTTCCCCGGATATAATCCTCATACTGCTTCTTCGCCTTTTCACTGAGCTGCCACGGATAACGAAGCCGCCCAAAGCTCATATCAACCAGAACCTCCAGCTTATCCATTACCACTGCCATATCAAACAGGCTGTCATACTCTGCGAAATCCAGTTCTTTGCTGTAGAAGCATTGCCGGTAATTGGTCCCTGAGCCATGATACTCCGTAAACAAAATTCTCGCAGGCGTGTTCTCCACCGCCTCATCGTAATGCTCCGGAAAAACCATATGCGCACGTTTTCCACCTGCCTCACCATTTTCATACAGAAAATCCACATCGATCTTCTGCCATAACTCCCCAAGAATCTCCTTCGCGCAGGATTTGATTCCCTTTTTCTGATGGATCACAAGCTCCTTCAGCCCGCTGCATCCCGTAAACGCCCCGGTTCCCACCAGCATCAAGGTATCCGAAAATTCCAGCCGTTCCAGTTTTTTGCATCCATAAAAAATATATCTTCCGATTTCCTTCAGCGTATCGGGAAAAACGATCTCCTGCACTTCCTCCCCGGCAAGAAGTCTCTCTTCCCCGAACGAAATTACATCTTCGCTCTCCCAGGTTTCTGCATCTTCTTCTCCATCCTTGTGTGCGGAAAACGCATACGGCGCCGCACTGACTACCGGAAACCCTTGAATTTCTGCCGGGATCACGATCCGGTTATCGGTACCGTAACAGCGGATGATTTCTGCTGTATCGTTTTTAATTCTGTAATGTATTTTCATCGTACCTGTTCTTTCCTGTATAAAATTCTGCTGTATAACATACAAACATAAAAATTGCCTGAATCCCATTGTAGACTCATTCCGGGATTCAGGCAAGTATATCACTGTTATTTTATTTTTTGGATACTATGACCTTTATTTTTTTCACTGCGCTGGTACAGTTCCTGGTTGCGGAAGCTTTTACTGTAATCACAGCTTTTCCTGCTTTTTTCACTGTAACAACACCTGTCTTGCTGACTGTTGCAATCCTGATATTGCTTGAAGAGTAGGTAAGTCTTCCATCACCTTTTTTACGTTTCACACCTACTTTGAACGCCTTGGAACCAACTTTCTTTTTGATGGTTGAAGGACCTGTCAGTGTCTGTTTTGCTCTGGTAACTGTGTATTTCAGGAATGCACTTCCTTTATAATCATTGATCCCATATACTTCCAAAGTATGGGTTCCTGCATTTGTCTCATAATCATAATCGATCTTATAATCTACATTCAGGAGCATTCCATTCGTATTTGTCACTGCCGGTGTGATAAATCCACCAGTCCAGGTATACGATTTGGTTTTGAGTGTAAATGCTTTAGAGTTCAGATTTTTGCTGGCTACCATAACAAACTTATTGGCATGGGACTCTGCATACTGCTGTGTTGTAGAATCCTTATACCCATTGAAAGTAAGCTGAAATCCTGTAGGGAATGCTTCGTTTTCAAAAGATACGGTTCTCGAATGCATGGTCACACTACGCAATGCACTGCAGTCAACAAATGCTTTGTAATAAATATTGGTAACATGACTTCCAAACCGTACAGAAGTTAAAGATGTACAGCCTTCAAAACCATACTCTCCAACAGTCAGAAGATTGTCATTAAAAGCAAGCGTTTTTAATGATACATCATTGCGAAATGCATATCTTCCAATATTATTTACATGCTCTCCAAAATAAATACTCTTCAATGCTGTATTGCCATCAAATGCATACTCTCCAATGCTTGTACAGGATTTTCCAATCCTCAGAGAAGTTATAGATGTACAGTTGCTGAATGCTCCGTTACCAACGGATTTAACCCTGGACGGAATCCCAACATAAGTAAGGGAAGTACAGTTTTTAAATGCTTCTCCTCCGATTGTCAGAAGTTTGCTTCCCAAAGAAAGACTCTTTATTTTTGTATCTCCACGGAAAGCACCATATTGGATTTCTATAACATTTCCCGGAATCTTTACTGTAGTAAGTGAGATACAATCTTCGAAAGCACTTTCTCCAATTGTTTTCAGACCACTTCCCATGGTAAGGCTGCTGAGTTTTTCACAGCCGCGAAAAGCATGTTTTCCAATACTCTGGACACCGTTTTTGATGGCTGCGGTTTTCAGAGCTTTGTCATCCCGAAATGCACTGTCCCCTACGGATTTCACAGAATCCGGTAATGTAATGCCTGTAAGATTCGCACAATTACGGAAAGCTTCGCTTCCAATACTTTTTACTTTTGTGCCAATACCAACTTTCTGAAGAGACGTACAATCTCTAAATGCACTGTCTCCTACTGTGCAGGCACCTGTAACAGTAGCTCTCACAAGTCCGGTACATCCCTCAAAAGCATGATTTCCTACACTGGTTGTAGTTACGGAAAGTCCAATGGATTTCAAGGAAATACAGCCTGCAAACGCATACTCACCAATGGTCCTGATATTTTTTCCATAAGTCAGAGTGGTAAGATTCGTACAGTCACGAAAAGCTTTGGCCCCCAGAGTTCTGACTCCATTCCCGATCACAGCAGCTGTCAGATTCATATCCCCTGAAAAAGCTTCATCGCCAATGCTGGTGACAGCTCCCGGAATTGTTATTCTTCGAAGATTAGAGCAATTCTGAAATGCTCCCGCCCCTATTGTCTTAATGTATTTTCCAAGTGTAACTTTCGAAAGATTGGAGCAATCCTTAAAAGAGTAATCTCCAAGACTTTTGATCTTTCCGCCAACAGTAACACTCTGCAGATTGGAGCAGTAGTCAAATGCACATCTGCCAACACCGGTCAGATTATTTCCGAGAGCAATACTTCTGATATTTCTGAATTCCCAGAAAGAATATGCTCCAACAGTCGTGATCTTGGTACCAATTACAACTTTTGTAATGCTTTCTCTGTAATCATACCAGGGTGGTCTATTTTCATCACAGCCGCCTATTCCGTAATCTGTCATGGCGCCTGAACCTGTGATCGTAAGAACTGTACCTTTCAGATTCCACCCTGCCTTATCACCACAAGTCCCGGATTTGGCTCCAGCAGAAGCAGCATCCTCATTTCCGTCAGAAAATTCCTGCTCTGAAAGTTCTTCTGCTTCTGAATCTGTATTTTCCATCATGAGAGCGTCCCCGTCCTCTGGCTGTGTAAGTTCTTCTGTTTCTTCCGGAACCTGTTCTTCACTTTCTTCTTCCGGAGTTTCTGTTACTTCTGCTTCAGAAGTAATCTCAGGTGTTACAGTTACTTCCGGTGTCACAGTTTCTTCCGGTATTGCAGTTACTTCCGGTGTCACGGTTTCTTCCGGTACAACCTCATCAGGAGTCAGGTCTCCATCCAGATCACCGATGTCTCCAAACTCCTCGGAAGTGTTTCCATCTCCGTCTCCAGGTTCCGGTGCATCTGAGAACTGATCATCAAAAAATTCTCCTGCGTCTTGTTCGCTGACATACGCATCATTATCAGAAATATCTGCCGCAAATGCAGAAATTCCTGTTGTAAATATCAGAATTACAGATAATACAATGCTTATTATCTTTTTCATTCACTCATTCTCCTTTCATTTTTCCTTTTCATCGTTTTCTTTTTTTATTTTTCTTTTTCCGGTAAATTTCCTCCTTTTTATCATTTTTTCCAAATCTTTGCAAAAGCCATCCTCCAATGATTACAGCTATCACTGAAAACCACTGCCCATGCGACATTCCCAGAAGATTTTTTGATGTATCACGGACAAACTCCAGCAAAAATCTCAGGCAGCCGTAATAAACCATAAAAAACGGATACAGCCGTCCTGTCCTGTCCCAGTATTTTTCATACAGAAGGAGTCCTGCCAGAATCAGAAGATCTCCTGCACATTCTGTCAGCTGTGCTGGAAATACAGAAATGTAGATTCCTCCAAGAGTTACAGAAATTCCTCCGCAGCATCCGGAAACATAGCATCCAACTCTGAGTACAGCCAGCATCAGCACCAGTGATGGTGTATAAAAATCCATAAGATCCCGCCATTTTTCTCCGGTTATCTTTGTAGCCAGAAGTCCTCCCAACGGTGCAAGAAATACCGCACCAAAAAAGGATACTCCATTCAACCGGATTCCTCTGGTCATAAGCACGGAAATATTTTCAAGATAATACAGAATCTTGGCCCCCGCCAGGCTTACGAGAATAAAAAACAAAGTCATGGCAAAGACTGTTCCCGTTTTTTTCTTCTGCTTTTTTCCACGAAAACAGTTAAAACCAAACATCAGAATGATTCCCACTAAAAAGATCATCCAGTATGTTGAAAATTCATGTCCTCCAATTTTAAAATGAGGATACATCCCACTCTCCTTCCCGTCCGCAATCCACTTTCGTTATGCCCTTGCGTCCGACAGTTATAATTATAAATATTATATAATTTTTATCTACTAACATCAATGAATAATCTATTACAATTTTTCAAAACTTTCAAATAAAAACACGTCGGATACGAAACAAAATCATTTCATGGTTTATGTTTCATATCCGACGTTCCTTTTACGTTTTCTATTTTTTTATAAGTACTGGCTAAACTCCACTTTCTCCTTATTCGGTCCCTCAATAGTAAAGAACTTCACACCATTCTCCCAGAACGGCAGGAAATGGACTTCATCATTGGTGGTATTCAGTCCGGCTGCTGTTACCAGCTCGTGGACTTTCTCCACATCCTTCACATCAATGGCAACATGGTCAATGGCGCCGGATTCCATTTTTGCTGCTTTGTTCTCGTAAGTCTCGATCACAAGATTTCCAAGCTTCAGGAAAGCAACCTTCTCATTGGCAGCCTCGTTCACCGTCTGGAAAGCGATCTTAAATCCCAGTGCTTCATAAAATTTAATGGTTGTCTCAATGTCATTGGTTGGCACACCTACGTGCTGAACTCCGTTCATCTGATCTTTTAAATTCATTTCAAAACCCCATCCTTTCACAAATCTGACATGCTCATAAACACAATCGCTTCGCAATTTAGACTCAACTCTGCTACAGTTTTATGAATACGATCACTCTGCAATTCTGCGTTCCACCTGTGCAAGCTCCGGCATGGCCGGGATCGCACCTTTTTTCTCCACGCAGAGACTGGCCACTGCATTACCGAAACAGGCAAATTCTTTCAGATCCTCCTGCGTCAGCTCGTCCAGCTGCTTTTCGGATGTGCTGATTTTATACAGGAAACCACCCCAGAAAGAATCTCCGGCTCCGTTCGTGTCTGCGATCTGTTTCACTGAAAATCCCGGCACCATACAGCCGCCATCCTTGCCGTAAAGATATGCTCCTTCGCCGCCAAGAGTAACTGCCACAACTTTCACGCCCTGGTCATACAGTATCTTCGCTGCTTCCCGGACATCCTTATGATCTGTCAGAAGCTCCGTTTCCTCATCTGAAATCTTCATGAGATCCACATAGGGTACCAGACTTCTCATATGCCTCTTCGCGGTCGCTTCATCCGGCCACAGAGATGCACGGTAATTGGGATCGTAAGAAATCACGCTGCCCTTGTTTTTCGCTCTTTTTACCGAATAAAACGTGGTATCTCTTGCAGGCTGATCCGCCAGGGACAGGGATCCAACATGAAAAATATGGGTATGATCCAGCACATCCACATCCACTTCTTCCTTCTGGATCTTCGTATCCGCTCCCGGTTTTCTTGCAAAAGAGAAAGTCCTCTCTCCAGTCTCGCTGACTTCCACAAAAGCCAGTGTAGTAAAATAATTTTCGTCCAGGAGCATACCCTTGGTATCCACGTTTTCTTTCTCAAGAACAGATTTCAGGAACTTTCCGTGCATATCTTTTCCTGCTTTACCGATAAATGCAGTATGAGCTCCCAGTCTGCTGGCTGCAACTGCAACATTGGCTGGTGCACCGCCCGGATTTCTGGCATACAGCATCTGTCCGTCCTCGTTGATATCCTGAGATGTAAAATCGATCAGGATCTCACCAAAGGTTGTGATATCATAGATGGATCTTTTCACAGCATCTCCTGTGTCCACAATAAGGTTCTGATCAAGCAGCTGAAAAAGGATCTTCTCGCATTCTTTCTCATTATCTGTATGGACATGAAACTCTCCCTCGTCAAACTCAGGCATACTTAAGACACCAAGTATAGACTTCGCGTTTACAACATAACGGCCATAACATAATTCTACATCACATGGGATGGATTCTGCAATACTTACCAGCTTTCTTGCATTCTGCATTGTCCCTAAAATTACTTTTACTATCATTTTTGTCCACTCTCCTATGCAAACAGGCTGATCACAACAGCGCAAACCAGACCTGTTACTCCTACAATGGTTTCCATCATTGTCCAGGATTTCAGAGTTGTTTTTTCATCAATCTCCAGAAGAGAACCTACCAGCCAGAATCCGGAATCATTTACATGGCTGAATGCCGTTGCACCGCCGTTGATGGCACAGACCATTGCTGCCAGATAAACCGGTGACAGGTCTGCAACTCCGGGCATAGCGGCCATAATTCCTGCTGCCATTGTCATAGCCACGACTGCCGCACCAACCGATGCACGGATCAGAGCTGCAATAAGGAAGGCAACCAGTACCAGCGGAAGTCCGCTTTTTTCCAGGGCTGGTCCTATAATGTTTCCCATACCGCAGTCCTGAAGAACCCAGCGGATGATACCTCCCCCAGTGATGACCAGAAGAATCTGTCCGGTAGGCTTCAGAGAACGATCCAGGATCTTCTTAAGCTGCTCTCCATTATAGCCCTGCTTCTTTCCGAGGAAATACATGGCAAGCAATACTGCTATGATCAGTGCCACAAAAGGTGTTCCCAGAAACTGCAGAACCGGACGGACCACATCAAGTCCCGGAATATATTCAGAAACTGTATTGCACAGGATCAGTACCAGCGGAACAAGAATGATACATAATACTGTAGAAAATTTCGGAAGATTGGCTTCTTCCTCCTCACGTACCTCCTAGATATTGGAGGGCAGCCCTGTGTTGATCTTTTTGCCGATAAATTTGGACCATAAGATTCCCGCAAAGATCAGGGATAAAATACCTACCGGCACACCTACCGCGATCAGCACTCCAAGATCCACATTCAGCATATTTGCCACCAGAACAGATCCTGCTGATGGCGGAATGAATGCAAAACCGGTAGCAAGGCCCGCAAGAAGCGGGATTACATAATATAAAGTAGATTTCTTTGTTTTCTTCGCAAGTCCGAATGCCAGAGGAATCAGGATCACAACGCCTGCCTCAAAGAATACCGTGGTTCCTACCACAAGTCCTGTAATTCCAAGAGCGATCCCCGCTTTTTTCTCACCGAATTTGTTTATCAGTGTCTGGGCAACGCACTGTGCGCCGCCGGACACTTCCAATATCCCACCGAACAGAGAGCCCAGTCCGATCAGGAGTATGATTCCCTGTAAAGTTTCTCCTGCGCCGTTTTCCACAGTGCTTACCAGCGTTGGAACCGGCATTCCGGCACCAAGCCCGATAACCAGTGCAGCGATCAGCAGAGATAACACCGGATGGATCTTAAATTTTATGATAAGTAACAATAATAATAAAATTCCTGCCGCTGCCGCGATCAACAGTCTTGCCGGATCTGCCGCAAATACCGGTTCTGTCATCTTTTCATTTACCTCATTTCTCTTTATTCACTACTTACATAAGCTATTTTCGTAACCATGGTTTTATTTTACATATTTATGAATAGTTGCCTTTACAGCTCCGGGTCCTGCGATCATCTCACGGAACATATCCTCGATCTTCTCTCCGACACCATCTTTATAAAGGTCTGTGAAGAACAGTCTCTCATTGGAAAGGATTGGCTTCAGCTGATCCTTGAAGGTTTCCGGTTTTCCGATCACGATATCGCCAAGCTGCTCTGTGAGCTCCTCATTCATCGGGTCCGGTGCAAGCTCAAATTTGTTTCCTTCGTCATCTACAGCCAGCATGTATCTCAGCCAGCCTGCGATTCCCAGCGGGATTGCTGTCAGTCTGGAAGCATCTCCAAATTTCTTCACATATGCTTTTACAGTCTCACCGAAACGGATACCTACCATCTGGGACACATCTACAGCCAGACGAAGGTTGGTATCTCCAAGATACTCATTCGGGAAACGGTCATTAAAAAGCTCATCCACAAATGCCTGCGGGGAAAGGATTCCTGGATCTGCAACTACCGGAAGTCCCTCGTCATAAGCAACCATACGGGCCATTTTCATCATATCTTCGTTGGTGTTCAGCATGTGTGCAAAGAGATCATATCCAAGTACCACACCAAGAGGGCCGGTTGCGGAATGTACAGGATTCAGGCATACGGTTACTTTCATTCTCTCGGAAAGATTGACGGTATTTCTGTCCGCCATGTATACGCCGAAGCCTTTTTCCAGAGCAGGGCGTCCGTTAGGGAAGCTGTCCTCGATAACAAGATACTGTGGCTTCTCAGCATTAACAAATGGTGCTATGTATGTCTTCTTTCCTGTGATCACCGGCTGCATGTCTTCAACGCCAAGCTTCTCAAGGTCTGCTGCAATCTGCTCGCTTGGACGAGGTGTGATCTTGTCGATCATGGTCCACGGGAATGCAACCACCTTCTCATCCGTTACATAATCTACAAAGCCATCATCTACAAAGCCTGCTTTATGCCATTCCTCTGTCATAGTCAGCACGGACTCACGAAGCTTGGCGCCGTTCTGTGAGCAGTTATCCATAGATACCAGAGCGATCGGATATTTTCCTGCTTTATATCTCTCATTCAGCATAGCCACAAGAACTGCCATTGCTCCGGTTGCCTTATCCGGTCCGTTTTTAATATCTGCTTCCACAAACGGGAACCATGTTCCGTCTGCTTTCTGAAGTGCATAGCCCTTCTCTGTAATAGTGAAGGAAACCAGCTGCAGGGACTTAGCTGTGAAGATCTCCTTCAGGCGATTCCACTGTACTGCATCAGAGGACTGTGCTTTCACTGCTTCTGCAAGTGCCCCAAGAACTTTGTACTCACGGGTCCCATCACCATGAAGGATGACATTTAAGCCAAGGTTGTCATATGGCGCGTAAATCTTATCTACTACGTCATAATCAAAGGTCTCTACACATGTGATACCTCTGTCAAGAACTCCCTCTTCCAGAAGACCATCTGCAATACCGCCGATAAATACACGGAAGATATTTCCGATTCCGAAATGTACCCAGCCTGGCTCTTTTTTCGCTTTCTCAGTCACAGCCTCTACATCGTATCCCGGAAGATCGATGCCTGCTTTCTTCCATGCTTCACATTCTTTGATTCCTTCTCTTGTTAATTTCATAATCTTGGACCTCCCTGTTTTCTTCTATTTTGTTATTATTTACGCCTTTCACTTATGCTTATGTCTTAACTATAAGTAGAGTATAAAACTATTTTTTTAAAAAATCCATTGACAAAACACCTAATTTTCCTCTTATATTTTTGTTTACTTTTACTCAGGCGCTCCTGCATTGCATTTCCCGCAGATTTATACTAAAATACATTTAAGACTTAAACATATCTATAATTACTTTTATCAGGAGAATCTCATGAGTGAAAAAGGATTAACCACCATCAATTTAAAGAAAATAAACCGTTCCAAGGTTTACCAATATATATACCAAACACACCAGACTTCCAAAATGCAGATCGTCCAGAATCTTCAGATGGGGCTTTCCACAGTAAGCCAGAACCTGAACCTGCTGGAAAAAGAAGGGCTTATTGACAGAAACGGATATTTTGATTCCACAGGCGGAAGGAAGGCACAGGCCATCCAGATCGCCTCGGATTTTCGGATTTCCATTGGCATCGGGATCCTGAAAAACATGTTCCATATCACAGCCATCGACTTATATGGAAATGCTTTTTATACAGAAACCATTGCTCTTCCCTATTCCAACACAGAAGAGTATTACAGACAGCTGACCAATAAAATACGGGAATTCATCGCAGAGAATCACTATCCGGAAGAAAAGATCCTGGGCGTTTCCATCGCCACACAGGGGATCACTTCTCCGGATAATTCCACTGTGATCTATGGAAACATCATGAACAATACCGGCATGAAGCTGGAGGATTTTTCCCGGCATCTTCCTTACCCCTGCCATCTGGAACACGATTCCAAATCCGCCGCTTTTCTGGAGCTGTGGAATCACCCGGAGCTTGACAGTGCTGTCGTGTTCCTTCTGAACCGAAACCTGGGCGGTGCCATTATCACCAACCATCAGATCCATCAGGGAAGCTCCATGCACAGCGGAACACTTGAGCATATGTGCGTGAACCCGGACGGTCCTTTATGTTACTGTGGAAACCGTGGCTGTCTGGAGACCTACTGCTCTGCCAATGCTCTGGAACAGTCTGCGGGGATGCCTGTGAAGGAATTTTTTCCGCTGCTCCGCGAAAAAAAATCTCCCCGGCTTGCTGAGCACTGGGAAGATTACCTGAACCATCTGGCCTTTGCCATGAAAAACCTGAACCTGATCATCGATGCGCCGATCATCATCAGCGGATATCTGGCACCTTATTTTACGGAAGAAGACATCACTTATCTGCTGGAACACATCAACACAGGCGCACCCTTTACCCTGGATAAAGATCAGATTCTGGTCGGTACCCACGGACAGTATACACCTGCCATTGGTGCAGCTTTATATTATGTGGAAAAATTTATACAGAGCGTGTGAATACAGGCAGCTTCACCTGAACCGCTCAAAAAAGCATGTCATACACAGCCAGACGAATATAACTTGATCCGCTCTGTCCTAAAATATGACATGCTTTTTTTTATTTTACTTATTATTTTTTCAGTTCTTTCAGCAGCTGCCCGATCTTTGACACAAACAGATCAAAGGCCACATTATTTTTACCGCTGTTGATCACAATATCTGCTTTCGCCCGTGTAGGCTCCACGTACAGATAATGCATCGGTTTTACTGTGGTAAGATACTGATCGATGATTCCGTTTAAATCCCGTCCACGTTCCTCCACATCTCTGGAGATTCGTCTTAAGATCCTCTCATCTGCATCTGCTTCCACATAAACCTTGATATCCAGAAGATCTCGGATACGGGGATCTGCAAGAAGCAGGATTCCCTCTACCAGAATGACCGGTCTTGGTTCGATCTTCAGCACTTTGTCGGAGCGGTTGTGCTGACTGTAATCGTATACCGGACATTGGATGGTTTTGCCCTCCTTGAGTTCTTTGAGATGCTCGACCAGAAGATCGGTTTCCAGTGAATCCGGGTGATCGTAATTCACCTTCACACGTTCTTCAAAAGGAATTCCGTCCTGTCTGCGGTAGTAATTATCATGATAGATCACCACCACATCGTCTCCGAAATGCTTCTTCAGTCTGTTTGTAAATGTAGATTTGCCGGAACCTGATCCTCCGGCGATCCCGATAATAATACTTTCCATCGTCTCTTTACCTCTTAAGCTAGAATTCTTCCGCTGTGGATCACGCAGGCTTCCCGAAGAGTTTTTCCGTATAGAGAAGCATTTTCTTACACAAAAGCTGCCCGGTCGGTGTGCATCTCCTGCATCCGGTTCCGGACAGCTTTTCTGGTTATTTTTTATAAAGCAATCATTCTGATCAGATCTCAGCCTGCTCCAGAAGTGCCGGGATCTTGGACTCCCATCCAAGTGCCATGATATGTACACCCTGGCAGTATGGCTTGCACTCTTTGATGATACGTGCAGCGATCTCAACACCAGTGATACCGGCTTTTGTTTTCTCTTTGTCTGCTTTCAGCTCCTCGATCATCTCATCCGGAACATGGATGCCGGCTACGTTGTTGTTCATGAACTTAGCCATTCCGGCAGATTTCGGAATGATGATACCAACCTGTACAGGTTTTCCGAACTGTTTTGCTTTTTCCATAAATTTGATGAATTTCTCCGGCTCAAATACAGCCTGTGTCTGGAAGTAGTCTGCACCTGCAGCAACCTTTCTTTCCATCTTTGCAAGCTGAGCGTCAACGGAATCGCTGCATGGAGATACAACGGCACCCTTGGAGAATTTCGGAGGCTCACCAACCAGCTGGTTTCCTCCAAGATCTACACCGGACTCGAGAAGCTGTACTGTATGAAGAAGAGATACAGAATCAAGATCGAATACCGGTTTTGCCTGCGGATGATCACCCATCTTCGTATGGTCACCTGTCAGACAGAGGATGTTCTCAATACCAAGCATAGCAGCACTTAAAAGATCAGACTCCAGTGCGATACGGTTTCTGTCACGGCATGCAAGCTGGAAGATCGGATCCATTCCGGCGTCTTTGAGAACTTTACACATTGCAAGAGATCCAAGACGCATAACCGAAGACTGGTTATCTGTTACATTGACTGCATGAACGCCTTTGAGATAAGTTTTGGCTTCTTCTACCAGTTCATCTACATGGATCCCTTTTGGCGGTCCTACTTCTGCAGAAACTACAAATTCACCACGGTCGAATAATTCTTTCATTTTCATATTATATTTGCTCCAATCATTTAAAATTTGGGGTACGGTCCACCTGCTCTGCTGCATACATTGCGGAATATTTCCGATGAACCGTATCATAATTTAATTTGGCTTCTTAATAAATCTTTGCTTATTATTTCACTTCATCATCTGTAGCGAAATTATGGATCTGTGTCGGGCATTTCAGTGCGTCAAGGCGTCCGATTTCTTTCAGACGTCTGTAGATGCGCTCCCATCCACACTCCATGTCACTGTCCACTTCGCATTTACCATTCTTGGAACCGCCGCACTGGCCGTTGACAAGACTCTTGGAGCATGCTGTGATCGGGCAGATCCCGCCGGTAAGGTTCAGATAACACTCACCACACTGGTCACATTTATATTCTAACGGTGTTACACCCTGGAAACCAGGTACCGGGTATGTATCGCAGGCTGCGCATACCATCTTGTCTTCCAGATATTCTGCGATGGTCTGTACACCAACACCACAGGAGAATACCAGGACCAGATCCGCTTCCCTGATCTTATCCATGTGTTTCTGAAGACGTAACTGCATATTTTCCGGATTACAGATATAATCCGTTGTCATGATCCCTGTCACATTTCCTTCAGCGGAAAGCTCCTTCTGAAGTTCAACAGCTTCTTTTTCCGGAAAACGAACTTCCTTGCATCCATGGCAGTTGATGATAAAAACTTTCTTTCCGGCTGCCAGTGATACGATAGTTTCTTTTGCTTTTAACTGGGTAATCAACATATCACTTCATCCCCCTTACTGCATTTTTTCCGGCTTTGATACTGTTAATGATCGGAATCTTGGAAGAACAGATATACTGACAGCATCTGCACTCAACACAGTCCATGACATTCATGTCCTTCATGCCCTGCCAGTTCTCTTCTTTCGCATATTTTACGAAATACAGAGGAGAAAGTTCCATCGGACATACGTCCACACAGCGTCCGCACTTGATACATGGCTGCTCTTTGGTCTCATCTGTATCAATGGCGATGATACCGTTGGAGCCCTTCATCATAGGTACCTCCAGAGTGTTCAGAGGGAATCCCATCATAGGTCCGCCCATCTTGACCAGAACATCGTCATCTGTAAATCCACCGCAGTAATCGATCAGCTCTTTTACGCTGGTACCGATCTTGATGATAAAGTTGCCAGGATTCTTGATCTTCTCGCCTGTTACGGTTGCAACACGCTCGATCAGCGGCATACCCTTCTGGATCGCATCGGAGATTGCTTTTACAGTACTGATATTATCTACGATAACGCCAACATCTGCCGGAAGACCGCCGCTTGGAACCTTTCTGTCCATGACGCGCTTGATGAGAGTTTTCTCAGCACCCTGCGGGTATTTGGTTCTTGCAACAAAAACTTCCATATTTCCGATATCGGCAACCTTTTCCTGCATTAATTCGATCGCATCCTGCTTGTTATCCTCGATGACAATGATGCCCTTCTCAGCACCTGTTGTCTTAAGGATCGCTTTCAGACCGAAAATAATATCATCAGCAAACTCAAGGAGAACCTTATGGTCTGCTGTTAAATATGGCTCACACTCACATCCGTTGAGAAGAATGGTATCAACCGGCTTCGCAGGTTTCAGTTTGACACAGGTCGGGAAGCCTGCACCACCCATACCAACGATTCCGGCATCTTTTACGATCTCAATGATCTCATCCGGTGTAAGTTCGTCCAGGGCTTTATGTGGCTGTACGGATTCGTGCAGAGTATTTTTTCCGTCGGATTCGATGACAACTGCCATCACCTCACTGCCTCTTGTACCATGCATACGTGGCTCAACAGCAACTACGGTTCCGCTTACACTGGAATGTACCGGTGCGCTGATAAATCCGGCAGCTTCTCCGATCTTCTGTCCAACCTTTACTGTGTCGCCTACTTCCACGATCGGGTTGGCAGGTGCACCAAGATGCTGGGACATGGAGATCACAACCGTCTTCGGATCCGGGAATTTCTTCAGATCGATATGCTCGCTGAATTCCTTATGCTCTGACGGATGAACGCCACCATAGTATCCGTTCAGTCTGTCCTCTCTGATAGACTTCACGTAATCATTGATCACCTTAAAGTTAACCTTGGAGTAATCACGTACCTGTACCGGCTGGTTCAGGAACTCTTCCAGACGACCCTGTTTTGCCAGTCTCTGGTAGATCTTCTCCCATGCGCAGTCCTTGTTAGGATCCACTTCACATTTTCCGTTCTTTGCTCCGCCACACTGTCCGTTCACAAGACTCTTGGAACAGTCGACGATAGGACAGACGCCTCCGGTAATGTTCAGATAGCACTGTGCACATGCATCACAGCTCTTTTTGGTAAGTGCCATGCCGTGATGGCCTCTGTAGTTAAGGGTATTACTTGCTGCGATCACCGGCTTACCGGTCAGATCTGCAACAGTCTGGATACCAAGACCACAGGAGATCACAACTACATTCTCTGTACCTTCCGGCAGCAGATCCTGTAATTTTCTTTCTGTGTGCATCTTGTTGCACAGAAAATCGAATTTCGCACTGCCTGTGACGGTTTTTCCCTGCTCCGCAGCAAATTTCAGGAATTCCTCGCAATCCGGTTCGTCAACGGTCTCAAATTCCTTGAAACACTTGTTACAGGCGATTACAAACAGATTGTCCCTGCCGTTCAGCACTGATGCAAGCTCATCACTGCTTTTCAGCTTGTACTTAGTATAGTTTTCCAATTGCTCACCTTCCTTATAAAGATTATATCCTTATGATTATCTGCTCTTATCCGTTCCCTCCTTCTCTGCACTCCCAGGAAAGAAACAATAAAACCAAATAAATAAGTTCTTTGTTATTTGTTCAGCCCTTCGAAAATCCCGGTTCCCAAAAAGGCCGCAGTATTTCCTCTGACTGCTACAATAAATGTACCATAATTTGAACATATTATCCAGTTTTATTAGCTATTTTTATAAATTTATTCTATGATTTCATCCCAATCGTCTATGGATGTACGGATATTTGTACAACTTCTGTTATGCTGCATGCGTTAGTTATATGCAACTTATATAATTTTGTTTATAAAATATCCTTTTTATGCATTGAACATATTGCACAAGGATTTTATCTTTAACAGGGCAGATCCGAAAGGTGTCTTTTGTCATGGGGTAAGACGCTGTCCGCAATATTCACAGGTGCTCAGACGACCTTTTATTACCTGATTCTTTGCACCGCAGCTGGGGCAGGTAACTGTAATATAGATCTTCTCATTTACGCGTCTGTTCGGTGCAGTGATCATAATATAATTTCCTTCTCTGTCTATCTGGATATTCCGGATATATCCCCCCGCAATAAATTTTTCCAGCTTTTTCACTGCACCTTTTCCCAGTTCCTGCTCAAGCTTTTCAAATGAGACGGTATTCTGGGCATAGGATTCAAACCAGCAGGCAATTTCTCCAGCTTTTTTCTTCTTTAATGCTTTTTGAATTTCCCGGAAGGTTGGATACAGAAACAGCAATCCAAGTATGATCTCTGTTGCTGCCATTCCCCAGCGCCCTTCACCAATATACTTCTCCGATGCGCCAATAGCTCCCAGGGAAAAAAGTATAAAAAAGCCACAAAGAACCCATTTCAGTTTCCCAAGTATTCCTGTTTTTTTATTTTTTTCTGTCAAAAAATCGCTCATGTCTGTTTCCTCTTTCCTATTATTCAAAATCTTATGCTATATTTGTGAATGCTCCGTCAGCTCACGCCAAACTCCCTCTGTCCGAATATGTTTCTGCATTCTGTGGATCTTCTATTTCAGTGTGGTTACGATCAGTTTACTTTCCAGTGCAGCTGCTATCAGATCCTCTTTGCAGCTGTATCCCGCCTTGGCGATCATTTCCTGAAAATTCCATCTCACCCCAGAAGCAGAACAGTCCATTTTCCTTGCGATCTCGGAATATGACATCCCGTGAATATACAGGCGCAGCATCTCCAGCTGTCTGGGACTGATATCACCGCTTGTGATCCAGTTAAGTTCCACCTCCGGTGCCACATCCGGAAATACATGCTCCCCATTCAACGTTCTGTAGATCACACTCCGTATTTCCTCTTCACCGTGATCCTTATACCATAGACTGTCTGCACATCCGCTCTTTGCTCTTTCCAGCACCTTGGGATCAATCAGCGAAGTAACAACCAATACCTTTGTATATGGATATTTTTCCCTGATGATCTTTCCGGCACTCAGCCCATCATGATTATGAAATGTCTGCACATCCATAAGCACAAGATCAATTGTCGAGTAAGAGCAGATCTTTACAGCTTCACAGGCATCCGAAACTGTCTGGACATATCGGAATTCCGGTTCCCGCATAATAATACTTTCAAAATACTTCTGCATGATCCTCTGATCTTCTACTACCAGTATCCGTACCATAGACTCCCATCCTTTCTGTCAGTGGCATTTTCAACACCAGACAAAACTCCGGCGAAAAAGAAACCTGCATAATACATTTCTCTGACTCCGCAGCTTTTCTCAGTGCAGACAGACCACCACCTTCTTCTGCATTTTTTTCAGGTGCATCTCCATCATTCGTTATCCGGATGCTGTATTCATTTGCACCTTTTTCTATCTTCACCAGAACTGTACTTCCATGGGCATGTCTGGCACAATTTGTCACACATTCACGGATCGCTCTGTCTGTCAGCAGCCTGTAGGAGGGATGCTGAGGGAAATTCCCGCTGATCTGAACATAAATTCCAAGCTCTTCTGCATGCCTGATCGTATCCGCGCATAATTCTTCCATATTCTCAACAGAAGAATCTGTAAGAATATAGACCAGATGCTTTAGTGCAGATAGCTGTTCATCCATTTTATCCTGATTTTCTTTTCTTTCCAATATCCTGCGTATTGACAGAAGGCTTCGGCCAAAATTGTCATGAACCTGCATTTTCATGGCAAGTGTCTCCTGCTCTCTTATTTTATCTCCGATTTTTTCATACATTTCCTCCAGCTTATGATTCAGGATTTCCAGCTTTTCATTATTTGCTCTGATCTTTTCACCATTGTAATAAATTTCTGATACATTAACTGCCACTGTCTGCAGATATCCTGCACAATCCGGCTCCTGCAGACGATATTCCTGAAACATCCAGACGGAATCATCCGGAAAATAAAATACATTACTGTCACTGTTTAATCTGCGAAGTCCCTCTGCTTCGGATCCTCCATTTATTACTTTCCGCAATGCCTCATAATCCTGCAGATAGGAGCCTGTCATTATCCTGCTCAGTTCATGCATCTTGGTGTTGCATAAAACGATCCTTCCAAGAGGATCCGAAAAACACACCCCACAGGGAACATCATCAACAGCTTCATTCACAGACCAGTAAGACAGAGAATGATGATATCTGCGTCTCTCTCTCCAGATTGCCCAGCAAAGATAAAGCAACAATACCACCATCGCTGCCATCAAAACACTGACCGGACACATCCGGAGCATTAGCTGATATGCGCTTTCCCCCTGGCAATATCTGTGATCATTCATCAGGAACCCCATAAGCATAAAAGAAACTGCAAAAACAGTCACTGCTGTTATAATTTTCTTTTTCCCGTAAAAACAGGTTATCCTGATCAACAGAAGGATCAATTCCTGAATCAGGCAGATTTCAAGAAGGATCATCAGAAAATCCTGCATTGCCATACTGCATTCCGCAAAATCAGTCATCTTCCGCCTCTCTTTCTGAATACGATACATCCGATAAACCATTCGTTTTCATCTTCCTGCTGCACATTTAATTCCGGTCTTTCTGACATTAATCCCCGAAGATCTGCTTCTGCTACAATATGAACCGAGATCCGCAAAGCATCATCGATCTGCGACACACGGTAAAAAACAGACTGCATTGTATCAAACAATCGTTCCACAAGCCATTCAAAGGTATCATAGCATTTTAGTATATCATCTGCATTCAACTGCACTTCACCATTTTCGACATAATAAGCTGCCCGGATCTTACATAATTTTAAGCTGTCACAGGATTCCGCAAGACTCTGTCTGAGATCCTCCATTGTAAGCAGATTTCCGTCTGATGCATATTGTGTCAATACCAGATTTTTTCTTCTTTTTAAATATGTACCAACAACCACGATCTTTCCCAGGATCCAGTCATAGTGTTCCCTTGACTCCGTTCTTTCCAGCTCATCCATCAGCTGTGACAGCAATTCCAGCTGCCCGGCTGTCTGATTCTGTATCATGTTCAGCAGTCGGTTCTGTTCTTCTGTTTTTCTCCGCTCAGCTTCTTTCTGATAGGTTTTCTGCAGCAGACGATTTCTGGCAGTCAGCTCCTCCTGCTGTTCCCGGATATCCTGATACTGATCCAGAAGCACCGAAATATCTTCTGACCAGAACAAATGTCCTCCTCTTATAGGAATATGGTTGATCCGGATTCCCTGTTCCTGTACAGCTGATCTATTTATTACAATTTTACGCAGTTCCGGTGACAGCTCAGGAAAATCACCGGAATGATAATAACGCTGAAAGGAATCATCCGTAATCTCTGCATCCAGTCCTCCGGAGGTCTGGAATAATTCAAAATATCGATTGTTCGTCTGTATCAGGCCGCATAATATACATCCCTGGTAAATTGCCGCCATCAAAAGACAGCATACCGCTGTCATATCTCCGGCAATTGTTTTGATCAGAGGCAGACGGAGTAAATTCCCGATATTCCATCCCAGAAGCAATATTCCCGGAATAACCGGCAGCCAAAATTGCTTTCTTCCCGGAATCCTGCTTTTTCTGATCAGTATAATTTCCATCCATATCAGGCAAAATATGATCCATCCCTGGATCACTATAAAAAGAATACCATAGCTGTAATCTCTATCCGAAAACGGCGGTCGCCCGGAAAACCGAAACACCAGCTGATGCAGATCATTTGTAAAAACACTGATGATCAAAACCACCGCAAAAGCAAGCAAGGCAATAATTTTTCTGACTGTTTTCTCTCCATCCTTTTCCCCTAGAAACATCGCTGCTGCCAGTCCAAGGACCGGGATCAGGATCATCGGGATATAATACAGATACCAGCAGATATGTTCTCCAAGCGGATCATGAAAAATATGAAATTTTACTGTCCGTACAAAAAACCAGAAGACCATCAGACAGCCAATTGCAGTCAGACATCTGCGCGTTTTTCTATGCACTACATGCTTTTCCAGATAAATCACCCAGGCACAATATATTCCCAGATAAATACAGTTACGACACTGATCTGCGAAATTTCTCATAAAAATATTTTCCGGTCTTACCAGCCTGCAGAAATACGCCAGAAATACACTTATCAGGATTCCTCCATACGACAGTGCCCTTTTTTTATTGTATGTCATGAAAATTCCTCTCTCATTAATACACCTCTGTGATAAGTATACTATAAAACTCTCTTTTATTATATAGTTTTCAGAGAAACCATCCATTCTCAACCCCTGTTATCACAAACAGAGTGAACAATTCTGTCCACTCTGTCTATCATCACTCAAAATGGTCTTGGCTGGCCACAGTATTCGCAAAACCTTCCGGTATTCTCTGCACCGCACTGACATTTCCACAAACCGCCGGGCTGCTGCATTCCGCTGTTCATGTTCATCCCGGGCTGCTGCATTCCAACCGCATTTGGTGTCAGGGCGGCTATGATCTGATGACCTGTCTGCTCCACTTCCATCAATTCACCTCTGTTATCGCTGCTTATGGAAAAAGTATTCAAACGAAAATCCATATCATCAAACCATGGATTTTTTACCTTAATACGCATAGTATAATCAAATTCATACTTATATACCGGTGGCTGATAGCTTACGGTTTCTCCATCCTTTGTTGTATATGTTTCCTCGTTCTGCTGTCGCTCTACATCAACTCTGCACTGCACAACAGCGGATAAAGGAACTATATCCGGATTTTCATTGACATCCAGCTTCCGTGCAACAGTAAAATTCCCCTTATTATCATCAATAAAAACATTGTAATTTCTGGTATTGATCTGACGTGTTATACAAAAATCCATTACGGCTTTTTTGTTTTTTTCACGATATTCCAGTTGACGTTTTATATCCTCTACCGTACTGTGCCGCCGGTCTTCAAACCATGGTGACAATTTTTTTGCACAATCCTTACACAGATTTCCGTCATCCAGTTTTCTGTTGCCTAATAAACCTATTTTCTCTCCGCAGATATCACAGATCTTCTTATCAAATAATCCCATACCCAATCCTCCTTCTTTTTATATTTGTGTTTTTGTTTATCTACATTATGCGTGAATGCTTCGCCATTTGCACTAGCATCTCTGACAGTAACTGAATTCATCTTCATATCAATGTCAGGATCATAAGGTTCGTATCTGAAAATCCTGTCCGTTTCTATATGTTCAGGATATGCCGTATGGGATACTCTCTGCCAGACACAACCGTCCCCATCCCACCTCCACATTCGGATATTCCTCATATCCGCCCACACTCTGTGCGCCTTTCCTCAGATACGCCTTCACCTTTTCCCCATAAAGAAACGGATCATTTCCTTTCACGATCCCCCATTCCATAAGCAGAGCTGCGCTTCCGCTGACAAAGGGTGCCGCAAAGGAGGTTCCGGTGACAGTGGCGTAGCCTCCGCCGGGAACCGGGGCGGAGATGAATACACCGGGAGCTGCAAGGTCAGGCTTCCGGATCGGCAGGAACTGACTTCCCCTTCCGGAAAAATCTGCGTAGGCATTCTGTCTGGAATCATAAGCTCCAACAGAAATAACTTTTCCGGCAGTGGAAGGAATCGTCAAAGTTCCCACAGCCCGCGGAGAATAAAACCCGGTTCCGCGATTCAGTACATTTCCACCCGGCAGCCAGAGGAAATACTGTCCGGAGCGCACACGTTTTCCACTTAAAAGAACTTTCCAGACACCGCTGTCCACATAATTACCCTCAGGAATGAAATCTATGTAGATTTCCTGGGACAGCTGATAGGGACCTGGTTTTCCATAATAGATCAGAAGTTCTGTATTTTCCAGCAGATGCCGCTGTGGCCCCAGCCTTTCATATAATGGACCGATCCGTTCTCCGGACGGACTTTCCAGATAAATTTCCATCTCATCTTCATAATCCTTCCATAACTGTACATTTAATGTGGGCTCAAAAGCTCCCACCGCCAACTGTATCTCTTCTGTTTTCCCCTGCTGCAGGATTCCTCCTGCATGCCAGGGCTGGCTGCCGTTATTTCCGGTTCCTGTAACAATCACAGTCCGCCCCATGGCCGCAACTGTATCAATATAGTTTTCCAGAAGAGAATCCCCTCTGTGAGAACCATAATTATTCCCGAAGCTGACGTTTATAACGATCGGTTTTCTCATCTTCACTGCCTGCCGTATCAGGTAATCAATACCCTCCATCAGCTCCGTTGTCCGCGGAAATGAATTTTCCCGTGGATTTCCCATCTTTACCACCAGAAGATCACTTCTATACGCAACGCCTCGATTCACTCCCTCCGATGCTCTCCCATTTCCTGCTGCTATTCCAAGAACTGCTGTTCCATGTCCGCTGAAATCCCCAGACGGAACAAGGCGCCTGCCTTCGGTTTCCCCGAGTGTAAGCGCCTCATCAATTTCTTCTTTCGTATATTCAGTTCCTGATACATAGTTTTCCGGTGGGTTTCCAGCTACACTCTGATCCCACAGTCGCAGGATCCGGGTACTTCCATCCTCATTTCTGAAATCCGGATGAAAATAGTCCACCCCGGAATCCACAATACCCACCAAAGTCCCCTTACCGGTTAAACCATCGGCTCCATTCTGCACCGGCAAAATACAACTTGCCTCCCTCTCTTCAAAGGTCTCAAAATAAAGTCTCTTGGGCTTTTCTATAAACTCGATCTGCTCTCTGACTGAGTATGTAGCAATTTCCGTTTCCGGCAATGTCACTACTGCATAGCCGCCAAGCAGTGGGACCACCTGGATCCTCTCACCACCAAGTCCGCTTTCCAAGCCGCTGTACTTCACGATCACATCCCACAGCCTGGTGGTGGGATCATACCCCACATTCAGATTTTCCGATTTTGCCCGTTCCTGCGGCAGGGCATTCATGGCAAGATTAAGTAGATTCTCTAATTTCTGGTCTGGCATAAGGCTTTCATTTCCATTGATACATTTTTTTTATTATATGCAACGCCTTCGTTTAAAGCACCAACCATCTGTTCCAGCATTTCTCTTTTAATTCCGGGAACGAAGCTTAACAACTGACGAAGCGGCATTCCTTCCATCATCACAGCCATCATTTCCTGATTATTTAAAAAAACACTCGGTTTTTCTGTCAGCGCATTTATTTTACGCTGCAAGCTGGAGGAAGGTAAAGAATTGCTGCAATACACTAACAAATCCATCCGTACGATCAGCACCTTTTTATGCTTCTTAAGCCAAACAAAAATACGTAATCTTATCCGATAATATTATGCTGTTGCTTTTTTATCATCTGTCTTCTCAAGCAGTTTCTTCACGCCCTGGATCGCTACCAGTACACCAAGGATCAGCAGTAATACTGCAAATACAAGCTGTAAGGTGTTTCCAAGATCCAGCCCTGTTGTTACCAGTGCCTTTGAAAGCTTTGTGATGGTCATGCCAAGTGCTGTGAAGGTAACTGCCATCATGAATACCATCGGGATCCAGAGCATGCAGCCCTGACGTTTTGTTTTCTTTAAGAATACTGCACAGGCTACAAGAGCGAGTACAGATAACAGCTGGTTTGCGGAGCCGAACAGCGGCCAGATCTCAGCATAGCCGACCTTTGTAAGCATGTAGGCAAGTACCAGTGTAATGACTGTTGCGAAATATTTATTTGTTACTACCTTCAGGAACGGGCTCATGTTTTCCTCATCTGTATCAGAATCAAGGAAAAATTCCTGGAATGACAGACGTCCGACTCTGGCTACAGAATCAAGAGAGGTCAGTGCAAATGCGGATACAGCAAGGTTGATCAGAGTAAATACCAGTGAATGCGGAAGGCCAACTACAGAAAGGAAGTTTGCGATAGCACCTGCAAAAATCTGCGGCTGTGTTGTAAGTCCCTGTGCTGCTGCTTCACCATCTGCAAAGGATGCAACTGCGATCAGTGCGATGATGGCAAGCATACTTTCCATCAGCATTGCTCCAAAGGAAACAGGAAGCATGTTTTTCTCATTTTTGATCTGCTTGGATGCAGTACCGGAAGATACCAGTGAATGGAAGCCGGAAACAGCACCGCAGGCGATGGTTACAAACAGGATCGGGAACATATACTGTCCGTCTACGTTAAAGCTTGTAAATGCCTTCAGGTTACAGGAAGGATTGGCTACAAATACACCGATAACCGCACCGACGATCATGAAAATGAGCAGATAGCTGTTCAGATAATCACGTGGCTGAAGCAGCGCCCATACAGGAGCGACACTGGCGATCAGGATGTATACAAAAATGATGATATGCCAGGTTCCAAGACTTACATACATGGGGAAATTAAGTCCCAGCACAATTGCTGCTACCAGCAGTAAAATTGCGACTGCAGTGTTGACCCATTTGTTGAATTTTGTATATTTAAGGAAAAATCCAAGTGCAACAGCCTCAAATATAAATAACATGGAAGTGGTTGCAACAGCTCCGTTTGCCGCCACCTTTGTAACTGTTCCTGCATCATTTACGGCAAATCCGTTAAAGGTTCCTGCTACAACATCTGCAAATGCGGCAACGACCAGAATACAGAACAGCCAGCAGAATAAAAGAAATAATTTTTTTCCAAGCTTTCCGATATACGCTTCGATGATATATCCGATAGTACGTCCTTTATTCTTTACGGATGCATACATGGATGCAAAATCCTGCACAGCTCCGAAAAATACACCACCGATGAGGATCCATAACAGAACCGGCAGCCAGCCGAAAATTGCGGCCTGGATCGGTCCGTTGATGGGACCTGCACCTGCTATGGATGCAAACTGATGTCCAAATACTACATTTGTATCAGCCGGTACATAATCAACTCCGTCCTCCATTTCGTATGCCGGAGTTTTTGCTTTCGGATCAATGCCCCATTTATTCTGGAGATAACGGCCATACAGAAGATATGCGCCTCCGAGAACTACAATGGCTATGATCATCATTGTTATTCCGTTCATAATATCAACTCTCTTTCCTTTGTATTTTTATATATTAAAAAAGCCCCTGCTATCCTTTCGGATAACAAAGGCGGAATGTTCCGTGGTACCACTCTGTATTCTCATATTTATCACTAAATACAACCACTTAATGCTGTCTCTTCAAACAGCCTCTTCTGTAACGTGAAGACTACGTCCCTGCTTACTTAACCTTTCTATTCAGCGGGATGCTCCCAGGTGATATCACAAAATACCTTCTGCCGCTTCTCACCAGCTGCGGCTCTCTGTGATCCGGTCTGCTTCTTGTGATCTGTCCTGTTCCATGCATTTCTCTTTTTTATTTATCTAATGTTTTACTCCTTTTTTTATAAAAATTCAATAAATAATTTATATATATTTTATAAATTTGCATATGTTTTTTTATGCATTTTTTAGGTAAAAGCCAAAACACGGCGTATGTAACGAAGCCAGATCTGATCCCAGCTCTGCTTTACGATCCGTTTTCCGTCACATACGCCGCATTATCCATTATTCAGAAAATGTATATCTTACCATGTATCCTTTTCCGTCACCGGTTACGATCACGACTCCGCCATCGGGATTCTCGATCTTATCAATGATCGGAAATCTTCCTTTTTCTTTTACGAACGCTTCCGGGCTCTCGATATTTGCTTCAATGATCTCCTGCTGAGAATGACGATCGCCGCCGCAGGGATTAATGGTTTCAATAATGATCTCATATTCCTTCATACCCTTCACCTCTTTCATTTAATGCAGTTTTTCAGTTCTTATACTTACATTTTATCGTAAAAATCCCGGTCATGCAAAATGCGTTCTGCACAAATTTTCAGAGGATTTATTGGTATTTTTCACTACATTCAGACTTCTTCTGTTTCCGGATGTTATCTTCCTCAAAGAAGGCTTTTTTTATTCTACAAAGTGGATCCTGCTCTTATCAAAACGATCCTGCTGCTTTCTGCTCTCTGCCGGGTACCCCAGGGCAAAAAGAGAAAATACCTCCACATTCTCCGGAAGCTTCAGAATATCATGGACCAACGCCATACGATCCTTAAGCGGTGCAATTCCGATCCACACGCCGCCAAGTCCCAGTGCATCCGTTTCCAGCCAGATATTCTCCTGTGCGATAGACATATCGATCTGTGCCATATCCTGAACAGGCAGTCCCTCTTTCCGATATACCGGAACGATCACAACCGGTGCACCTGCTGCACATCCTGAATAGGGAGTGGCTTTGGAAAGCTCCAGGATCTTCTCCTTATCTGTCACAACATAAAATTCCCACGGCTGCTGATTACATGCGCTTGGCGCCTGCATACCCGCTTTCAGGATCTGAAGGATCTTTTCCTTCTCTACGGGTTTATCTTCATATTTACGGATACTTACTCTGTGAAAAATATTCTCCATGCTATTTTCTCCTCGTCATACTCATATCACTTGTTACAGTTCATACTCATCATACAGCTTCTGACGCCATTTTACATCCGTCATCACACGCTGCACTTCATCCGACCGTCCATCCAAAAACAAACGATTGATCACTCTCACCGGTATATACAAATTATACCACATTATCAAAACATAAAAACCCCATAAAACGTATTTTTACAAGCTCTACAGGAACTTAAAATGGAAAACGCTCCAGAATACGAAGCTTTCAGAATGTCCATACAGACAAGAATCCTATAAGATATAATAACCATACCACACATCAATAAATAAATCACTCAAAACTGTTCCAAAAATTCTCCCATAATCTGACACCGCCACCATCTGAAAACTCCCGGACAGCCAAACATCCGGGAGTTTTTCTTATATCACTTATAAACTTCAGAAATTATTTCTCCTGCACATTGATGATAACCTTCATGGTTGTCTCACGGTTCTCATCAATATACTGATAAGCCTTCAGATAATCTGCGAACTTAAATGTCTTTGAGATCAGCGGCTTTAAATGAACCTTTCCCGCATTTACAAGATCAATGGCATCTACATAATCATCATGACGGTACATCATAGTACTCTTGATATCCAGCTCATGGTCATTGGCAACAGCAAGGTCAACGGTTGCCATATCTGCAAATACCGCTACCAGTACGATCACGCTGCCTTTTCTCGCATACTGGATGGCCTGTCCCATGGTGATGTTATTTCCGGCACAGTCATAGATCACATCTGCCTTATCCGGACCAAACGCCTCTACCAGTGCCTCTCCGAAATTTTTCTCCTTTGTGTTTACACAGATATCAATGCCGCACTCTTTTGCTTTTGCAAGACGAAGGTCACTGACATCCGTGATCATAACCCTGGCTGCCCCCATTCCTTTGGCTGTCTGCGCGACAAGGTTTCCGATGGGACCTGCACCGATCACTGTGATGTTCATCCCTTTTACATCGCCCATCTGCTTCACTGCATGGACTGCAACTGCCAGCGGCTCGATCATTGCACCTTCCTCGTAAGACATCTCCTCCGGAATCGGTGTTACCTTAGATGCATCTACTGCAAAGAATTCAGAAGCTGTTCCTGTTGTCTGAAAGCCCATAACCTTCAGTTCCTCGCAGAGATTATATTTTCCATGGCGGCACGGATAGCAATGTCCGCAGTATACCTGAGGCTCGATGGTTACTTTCTGGCCAACCTTAAAATCTGTCACATTCTTTCCAAGTACCGTGATCTCACCGGATACTTCGTGTCCCTGTGTTACCGGATATTTTGTAAAAGGATGCTTACCGTGATATACGTGGATATCTGATCCGCAGATACCAATGTTCATGATCTTAACCAGAACCTGGTCATCTCCCACTTCCGGAACCGGAACCTCTCTGAAAATAATCTCTCCGGGATTTGTCATTACCTGCTGAAGCATCTTATTCTCCTCCTTTGATTTCTTTCTATTGTATATCATCTTTTATTAATTATTTTATTAAAGTAATTACATTATTATTCTTTTCTCCTGATCTGTCAAGATAGTTTTCTATGATTCTGCTTATTGAACAAGTTTGCAGCTTTGTTTTTATGCACATTCCATAATTATCGGTAAACGGAATAGTCAAGCGAATATTCGCAATACGCTTCGCTACTTGCTCATGACCGAATAACTCCTTCGCGGTTTATCGGTTAAAAAACAAAGCCTGCGGATTCAGCATTTCTGTAATCATATGCTGAATCCACAGGCTTCGTTTCTGTTGCCTTATTCTGTTATAAATTTACCTGTCAGGTTCAAAAGTTCCCCTCTGCCTATCGCTATTCGCAAGCGCACAGGGAACTTACTCGATCCGGTCAAAAAAATACTTCGCAGCCCCCACAGCAGACGCCTCTTTCCGGTACGTACAATTTTTCAGATATCTGGTATCACGGTCAAAGCCGTTATATTCCAGCACTTTTTCCCCAAGGGGCAGCATATAATCTGAAAGATATCCACCGACTTCTCCACCAAGGATAATATCCATATCATAAGCCATGCGGAGATTGGAGATCAGCACAGCCAGATTGTCCAGATACTCCTCCCATTTTTTCTTCGCCTCGCTCTTGCCACTGGCGAGCGCTTCCATAAACAATTCCAGAGATTCATATTTACCGGCTGTCAGTGCGCTGGACGCACAATACGCATCCGCACATCCCTTTTTTCCACAGTAGCATTTGCGCCCGCCCGGTACAAGGATCATATGTCCGAATTCTCCGGCTTTCTGATTTTGTCCCGTAAACAGCTTTCCATCAATGCAGAAAGCACCTCCCAGTGTATTATTCAGCGAAAGATAGATCGCATTCTGATACTGATGGATATCCTCTGCCATCATAGCGGCATTGGCATCATTTTCAAAATAAACCGGACAGGAAAAGGACTGCTCCAGAAAGCTGAGACTGTAATTTTCAATCTGAAGCGCATGGGATTTTACAACCATGTGCTGCTCCCGGCTGATGATCCCGGGAATAGATATCCCAATCCCAAGAAGCTTATCCGGAGCTTCCATATCTTCCAGAAATTTTTTGACCAGTGCAGACAGCTCCACACAGTACGAGGCTTCCGGAGAAAATTTCATTCTGACACGATCCATCTTCTCAATTTCGGCCCTCATATTCACCAGCGTCATACCTACGTGATTTGCTGTGATCCGGATTCCCAGAGCATATCGGTAAGAAGGATTAATCCCTATGCTCTTTGCCTTTCTGCCTCCTGTGGAAGCATATTCTCCCGTTTCCACAAGTACGCCTCTGTCCAGCAGTTCATTAACATTGGAAAGCACGGTAGGCATACTTATATTCAGGTTCCTGGAGATTTCTACCTTTGACGCATTCTGATGATTCATTACGTAGCTGATGATCCTGGATCTGGTATTACTCTTTTTTTCTGCCATACGAAACCCCTTATACGCTTTTATAAATAGTTTTATAAAAGTATGATATTCCTTTCCGGCAGGTTTGTAAAGGCTTTTATCAATACCAGCGTGTCATCGGCAGATCATTATTCACACCCTTGGTCATAAGAATCTGGTGAAGATCGATAATTCCGTTGTGGAAGGTTGCCGCACATGCTGACAGGTACAGATCCCACATACGCAGGAACTCTTCGTCAAACATAGTCTTTTCTTTTTCAATATTGTCCCGGAAATTCTTTTCCCAGTGAAGCAATGTCTTATTGTAATGCAGACGGAGATTTTCGATATCCAGGGTATGGAAATTGTCCTCTGCCATATGGTTCAGGATCTCACGTAAGCTCGGAACAGTTCCGCCCGGGAAAATATATTTCTTGACCCACGGATCACCCGGATGCTCCTTCAGAGCACTGATAAAGTGAAGCAGAAACAGTCCGCCCGGCTTCAGAACCTTTTCCACACAATCAAGAAACAGCTGATAATTATCACGTCCAACATGCTCCAGCATACCGACACTGACAACACGGTCAAACTGATACTCCTTCTTCGGCAGATCACGGTAATCCATCAGCTCTACCGTAAGATAATCTTCCAGACCCTGATCCTTGATCCGTCTCTGAAATTCTGCATACTGTTCATGACTTAAGGTGATACCGGTACCATGAACCTTATATTTCTTAGCTGCCTCGATCAGCAGAAAGCCCCAGCCGCAGCCGATATCCAAAAGACTCATACCCTCTTCCAGATGTAATTTTTTAAGAATATAATCAACTTTATTTACCTGTGCCTGATACAACGTATCATCCTCATGGATAAAATACCCACAGGAATAACTCATAGTCTCATCCAGCCAAAGTTTATAAAAGTCATTTCCAATATCATAATGGCTGGTTACTTCCTTTTCCTGGTTCTTCTTTGATGTTGAACTGAACATGATCTTTTTCAGAGCAGATTCATTGGTAGAAAATTTCCCCATCTGACCCAGAAAATGATCCAGCGCTTCATAAAGATTTCCCTCGATATCCAGATCCCCACGCATATACGCCTCACCCAGTGCAAGGGATGTGCTCTTCATCAGATCCGCCAGAGGAATCGCTTTCTTAAAATTCACCGTAAATGTAGGTTCACCCTCTCCGATGTGATACTCGGAATTCTTGAACTTTACCAGAAATGGATAATCTGTAAAGCGTTCAAGGAACTGTACCATTGCTTTCTCTTCCGTCTTCTCCTGTAATGTCTCAAACATAATAGTCTACCTCCTTTAACACTGCATATGATACACCCGGAGGAAGGCTTTATGTCAAGGTGCGATTTTCACAAAATATTCCCAAAAAAGCGGCCTAATTTCAGACCGCTTAAAAATTTATTCTATCATTCCTTTTTCTTTCAGAAATTCCACAGCTGTTTCTTTCGGAGTTTTTCCCTCTACATCTACCTGGTAATTCATATCCATCATCTCTTCTGTGGTGATGGCTCCTTCCATCATATCCATAACTTCCTGAAGCTGCGGATATTTTTTCAGGGTTTCATTCCTGGTAATGGACACAGCCTGATACGGCGGAAAAAACTCGATATCATCTTCCAGTTTCACAAGATCCATCTTTTTCAGTATGGCATCGGTCTCAAAAGCATCGATCACATCCACTTTTCCAGATGTGAGTGCCTGATAACGGATATTTCCTTCCAGACCATTCACTTCTTTAAAGGATACCTGAAATTCTTTTTTTAGCTTGGGCAGAAGATCCTCACGCTGGGTAAATGCTGTTGTGCAGCCCAGTTTCAGGCTGCCCGCCTGAGCCAGAAGTTCGGAAAGCTTTGTGAGATGACACTGCGCTGCTGTCTCCGGAGTGACTGCAAACACATAGGTATTACTGAATCCCAGAGAATCGGATACCTGCATGCTGTAGTTTTCTTCCATGCCTGTTTTTACTCTGTCATAGACTTCCTTCGAATCTGAAGACATTTCTTCTTTCAGGACGTTGGAAATCAGCACGCCTGTGTAATCGGTAAATGTGTCGATATCTCCCCGCTCCATGGCGGACATAGTGATCATGGTTCCGTTAAGATTAAATTTCTCTTCAACCTTGATATCTGTCTGGTCCTGGATCAGCTGGCTGTAAATATTTCCCAGGATCAGTGCTTCTGTAAAGTTTTCACTGCCAATTACGATTTTCTCTTCTTTTCTCTGGAACACACTGTATACAGAAGCGAAACATGGAACTACCAGGATCAGGACAAGAAGACAGACCGCCATAACTGTTCGTCTTTTCCGTTCTGCTTTTGTACGGTTTGTGATCTGGTCTACCGGTTTCAGGCCTTCCGGAGTCAGTGCATTCTCCACTTTTCCGAGAACAAAATCTACCACCAGGGCCAGAAGACAGGCAGGCAGTGCACCAAGAAGTACCAGATCCGCATCATTGGCATTTAAGCCCAGATTGATCAGCCATCCCAGACCTCCCGCACCTGCAAAAGCAGCAATGGTAACGGTTCCAACAGCTGTTACTGCTGAAATACGCACACCTGCCATAATATAAGGCATTGCGATGGGAATCTGTATTTTGTACAAAATCCTCCATTTTGTCAGGCCGATGCTGCTGGCTGATTCAATGGCCGACTGCTGGATACCGGTGATGCCGATATATGTATTTTTTATGATCGGAAGCAGGGCATAAATGATAACCATGATAATGGCCGGCTTCTGTCCGATTCCCACCACAGGAACCAGAAAAGCCAGAAGGCCAATACTTGGGATAGACTGCATGATATTTGCAATTCCGATCACAATAGACGAAGCCTTTTTGTTTTTTGTTACAAAAATTCCAAGAGGAATACCGATGCATATGGAAATCAGTACTGCTGCCGAAGTCATCTGAATATGTTCCAGAAGAAGCTGGACCAGCTCTTCTCTTCTCTGCATAAAAACTTCAAGAAAAGTATTCACCTGTCACCCCTCCTGTTCTTTTTTGTAACGTTTGCTGAGTGTCGAAAGAAGGATACTCTTGGTCAGTGCCCCCTTCAGTTCCCTGCGCTCGTTCAGTACCGGAATGATTCCGGATTTATAGTAATCGATCTCGTCGATGATCTCCTGAAGAGAGCTTTCTTCATAAACAGATACATAATCGGATGAGATCATATCCCCGATACTTGCGGACATATGCTGCACATCTAGTTTGCTTAAGTCTTCCAGCCAGACGATTCCCAGAAATCCCCTGGATTTTCCCTCTGTGATAAAAATACTGTTGATCGTATTCTGGCGCATAACCTGAAGCGCCTGTATCACAGTTCTGTCTTTGGAAAGTGTGTATGGTTCTTTGCACATAATGTCAGATGCATGTATATATTTCGGATTTCCCCACAAACGGTTCTTTCCTACGAATTTTTCCACATAATCATTGGCCGGATGCCTCAGGATCTCTTCTGTCTTATCGAACTGTATGACAGTTCCGTTCTGTATAAAGCAGATCTTGTCTGCACATTTGATAGCCTCATCCATATCATGGGTGACAAATACAATAGTTTTCTGGTATTCCTTCTGCAGCTTGACGATCTCGTCCTGCAGTTCTTCTCTTGTAAGTGGGTCCAACGCTGAAAAAGGCTCATCCATCAGGATCAGATCAGAATCTGTGGCAAATGCCCTGGCAACTCCCACTCTCTGGCGCTGTCCGCCGGAAAGCTGACATGGATAGCTGTTGCTGTACAGCTTGGGATCAAGATTTACCATATCCAGGAGTTCATTGATCCGCTGTTCCCGTTTTTCCGGTTCCAGTCCCTCAAGCTGGGGAACAATTTCAAGATTCTCTTTTACTGTAAAATGTGGAAACAGTCCGCCTTCCTGTACCACATACCCGATTTCTCTTCTTAATTTGATATCGGGGATCTCGCGGATGGATTTTCCGTCAATGATAATATCTCCCCGGTCCATGGGGAGAAGTTTGTTTATCATTTTCAGAAGGGTTGTTTTTCCACATCCGCTGGAACCAATGATGGCAACAAATTCCCCGGAAGAAAATGTCATATTGATATCCCGCAGGATCAGTTTATCTTTATAGGATTTCGAAACATTTGTAAATTCTATCATAGGCTTCACCTTTCCAATTCTACCTCATTATCCAGGTTGTCTCTCGATAGCTTCTTCTGATACATATCCAGAGTGAAGAAGGGCATTGACTGTGAATGCCCCTCTTCCTGTTCCATAATTATTTTACATGTTTTACGATCAGTGCATCGGCAACGCCTACACCTTCGCCTTCCGGATATACAAACAGTGGATTGATATCCAGCTCTTTCAGAGTATCTTTATTTGCGTTGGCGTATCTGCTGATTCCCGCGATGGTTTTGCACAATGCCGGAATATCGCATTTTGCGTTTCCTCTGTAGCCGTTGAGGAGTTTGTAGGATTTCAGTGATTTCAGCATATCCAGAGCTTCCGCTTCACACAGTGGAGCCGGATATAAAGCCACATCTTTAAATACCTCTACAAACACACCGCCCATTCCTACCATGATCATAGGACCAAACTGTGGATCGTTGTTTACTCCGATGATCATTTCCACGCCAGGTTTCAGCATGGGAACCATAAGGATTCCGTTGATCTTCGCATCCGGTCTCGCACCCGTTACATTACTCATGATCTCCTCATAAGCTTTTACAGCTGCTTCTTTTCCACGAATATTGAGTTTTACACCGCCAACATCACTCTTATGCAGGATGTCTGCGGATTCTACTTTCATAGCCAGCGGGCAATCAGCACTTTCTGCAAACGCAGCTGCTTCTTCCACTGTTTTTGCAATGACTTCTTTTGGAATATCTACGCCAAAATCTGCAAGTTCCATCTTGCTGTCATGCTCAGACAGTGCAAAGGTCTCCTTGCCAACTGGTGCTCCGGCAGAAAGTTCCAGTGTTTTTCCTTCGGAAGTATAGGAAATAAAATCAGCCAGATGACGGAGAATCTTAAATGCATATACCGGAGGAGGGAGGATCGGCACTCCGATCTTGAAGAGTTTTTCCTGGTATTCCGGGTTTCTGGTGTTTTCTGCAAACGGTATCATGGCAATCGGTTTGCAGTTCTTGCCTTTTTCCCGTACAACTTTTTCAATTCCCTGATACATATAGTGAATCGCAGGATCTGCCACTTCAAGAAGCAGAGTATAGCCGATCAGTACCATCTCAATATTTGGATCATCCATGACTGTACGCAATGCTTCTGCATACAGATCTGCATCGTAGGAAAGACTGGCTGTCATATCCAGCGGATTATTCGGAGATGCATAGGATGGAAGCTGTTCTTTCAGTTTTGCAAGAGTTTCCGGTGCAAAATCCGGATATTCGATTCCGTTAAGACTTCCTACATCCGCACAGATTCCGGTCTCGCCTCCGGAAAGGTTCATGGATGCAAAAACAGCCTTCTTCGGATAACGATTCAGTGTGGCAAGCATCAGTGAAGTGGCAATCAGTTCTTCCAGATCATCCACACGGATCGCTCCGAATTTTTTCAGAACTGCATCAAAGGATGCATCGGAACCTGAGAGACTTCCTGTATGGGAAGCTGCGATTGCTCCGCCTTTGGCACTTCTTCCTGCTTTGAGAATGACTACAGGTTTCTTTTTCACAGCTGCTTTTTTCAGAACATCTGCAAATTTTGCCGCATTTTTTACACCCTCGATATAAACACTGACAACTTTTGTATCTTCATCTTCTACAAGGAAGTCCATATAGTCTTCCATCTGGACAATCTTTCCGTTTCCGGCTGAAATACTGTAGGAAAAACGCATTCCGGGATCATCCATCATGGAAAGGCACAGCTGGCCGCTCTGTGAAACAACGCCAACACTTCCTTTTCGGTCTCTCTTCGCAGAAATAAAAGCGAAAGCCTGCACATTATCAATGTAATTTACAAATCCGGCACAATTTGGTCCCATGACTGCAATGTCCAGTTCTTTTGCTGCTGCGATCAGTTCCGCCTCATTTTTCCTGCCTTCATCTGTTCCGATCTCGCCATATCCGCTGGCAAAAACAACGGCTCCGCCAACACCCTTGGCTGCTCCTTCTTTCAGAAGCGGAATGACTGTTTTCTGTGAAGTACAGATCACCATCATATCAATGGTATCCGGTATATCGGAAATACTCTTATAGCAGGGAACTCCAAATACACTTTCTCTTTTCGGATGTACAAAGTATACTCTGCTCATGTCTTCTACATAGCTGAGAGTATTACGGCATACATCTCCACCAAAACCTTCTTTTTCACTTGCGCCGATAACAGCAACTGATTTTGGTTTTAACAACTTGGTAAGATTCATATATCAGTCACCTCCTGATCTTATTTACCGGCTACTCCTCTTCGATAGCAAGCTACATTTTTCTCATTGTATTTGCCTTTTCCTTTTTTTTCAAAGAAAGAAACGATAGCGGATTCCATATATTCTACTGAGAACAGGTCGCTGTTGGCAGCCAGTGCTCCAAGCATGACAAGGTTCGCACCTTTTGGATTTCTGACTTCTGCCGCAATGTCTGTTGCAGGAATTTTTATAATTTTAATATCGTCTCTGTATTTACGGTCTTCCGGAACAATAGAGGAATTTACCAGAAGGAGTCCGCCTGGTTTTAATCTCTCTTCAAATTTGTCAATGGCAGGGGTATTCATGGTAAAAAGAATATCCGGATGTTTGGAGATCGGGCTGGCGATCAGCTTTTCGCTAACTTTTACTGTACAGTTTGCGGTACCGCCACGCATCTCGGAACCATAGGAAGGATAAAACAGTACGTTTTTGTCCTGTTCCATTCCTGCATTTATCAGAAGCATACCGGCAGTGAGGACACCCTGTCCGCCGAATCCCGCGCAAATAATTTCTTTTCCCATAATCTATGCCTCCTCTTTCTTATCCTTGAACTCTCCCAGCGGGAAGTATTTGATCATCTCGTTTTTGATACGTTCCACACTCTTTACCGGAGTCATATTCAGGTTTGTCGGACATGGAGAAAGAAGTTCCACAAGGCAGAAGCCTTCTCCTTTCATGTGTTTTTCAAAAGCTTTTCTGATGTATTTCTTGGATTGCATCATTCCTTTGGCATCTGCCATGGAGCCTCTTGCGAGGTATGCAATATCAAATCCTGTAAATGCCTGTTCTACACGGAATGGCATTCCAGCTTTTTTCGGATCTTTTCCTCTCGGAGTGGAGGTTGTGATCTGCCCTGGCAGAGAGGTCGGTGCGCACTGTCCACCTGTCATACCGTAGAGGCTGTTATTGATAACGATGGTTACCACATTGTCATTTCGGATTGCAGTGTGCATGGTCTCAGCCATTCCGATGGAATACGCCGCACCATCACCGATATATGCCATGACCGGATTTTCCGGACGGATCTTTTTTACACCGACAGCCGTTGCGATGGGACGTCCATGTGCTGCCATAATGGTATCAAATCTCCAGGAATCAATATTTAAAGAACCACAGGCAACGTCAACGATTGCCAGGAGTTTTTCACTTAAACCCATCTCTTCCATAACTTCTGCGATCAGGCGGACAGCCAGTCCATGCCCACAGCCCGGACAGAAACCGCTCTGTGTAAATGTAATTGTTTCAGGAGCTACTAATCTCATGTTATGCTTCCCCCTTTTTCAACATTTCTTTTGCTTTTGCAATGATTCCGTCAGATTCCGGAATTTCGAAGATCGATCCATAATGATCTACCGGATATCTACCGCCTGTTGCAAGTTTTACATCGTCTACCATCTGTCCGAGGATATTCATCTCTACGGTAAGAAATGCCTTTGCTTCTTTTGCCTGTTCAAAAGCTTTCACAGGGAACGGCCACAGTGTGATCGGACGGATCAGGCCCAGTTTAAAGCCTTCTTCTCTTGCGATCTCAACCGCCTCTCTGCAGACTCTGGAACTGATTCCATATGCTACCAGAACAACTTCTGCATCCTCAACCTGAATGCATTCGTATCTCTGTTCTCTCTGTTCCATCTCTGCATATTTATTGGAAAGGTAAGTTTCATAATCTGGATGTGTATAGTAAACATTCTGGATCTTTCTCTGCTCATCGCCTTTTTTGCAGCCTTTGATTGTCCAGTCATATTTATTGATATCGTGCTCAATAAATTTCGGAATCTCCACTGCTTCGATCATCTGTCCGATCGCAGCGTCAGAAGCGATCAGTACCGGATGACGGTATTTCTCAGCAAGATCAAATGCTTCTGCCATCATATCTGCATTTTCCTGAACGGATGCCGGCGCAAGAACCAGTGTGTGGTAATCGCCGTGGCCGCCGCCTCTGGTAAGCTGCCAGTAGTCTCCCTGACCCTGTGCGATATCGCCAAGACCGGTTCCGATTCTCATTACATCAACGATAACTGCCGGAAGGTCTGCTGCTACAAGGTATGAAATTCCTTCCTGTTTCAGGGAAAATCCAGGGCCTGATGAAGTTGTCAGTGCACGTGCCCCGGCTGCCGCTGCTCCAAGAACCATGTTGATACCTGCAAGCTCGGATTCAGCCTGAATAAAAGTTCCGCCTACATCTTCCATTCTCCAGGATAAATACTCCAGGATCTCTGTCTGCGGGGTGATCGGATATCCACTGTAAAAACGGCATCCTGCTGCCAGTGCAGCTTCGGCCAGTGCTTCATTTCCTTTTAACAATACCTTAGCCATAACTGACCTCCTTCATCTTATTTCGAATACATAATCCGGACATACACGGTAACACATACCACATGCCACACATTTCGTTTCATCTACCTGAACTGTATTGTAACCTTTTTCATTTACAAAATCGGATACACTGAGTGCATCCTGTGGACATGCGTTGATACAATATCCGCAGCCCTTGCATCTCTTTGGATTCATATATAATTTTTCTTTATTTTCTTTTCCCATAATCGAACCCTCTCTATATAGCCTGTTCTCTGTTTTTCTTTCCAAGACGGTAAATAGTGAAAGCCAGTACCGCACCGATAATACCTGTTATCATCAGGAATGTAAAAATATAGTTATATCCCGCTGCTCCGTGCTGATCCATCCATTTTCCAAAAATAACGGAATAAATGGAATCTGGCAGGTAACCAATGATTGAAGCAATTCCTATTGTAGTTCCCGTCATCATTCTCGGGATTCCCGCCTCACTGACTGTGGAGAATACAACGCCGTACATCATCATTGCAAATGCACCCGGGATCAGTGTGTAAAGGCTTGCTGCCATTGGACTGATATCCGATGGAAGGATCATTACAATACCAAACAGCGCTGCCAGGATCAAAAATGCTGTCATCAGCCATTTACAGGTTGATTTGAACACTTTATCCGCAAGGATTCCACCTACCGGTGCAAGCAGAAGCAGAAGATAATTTCTGATAATGGAAATCAGGCCGGAACTTTCCGGGGATACTCCGATCACTTCTGTAAGGAACGGATTAAAATAAGAAGTACTTGTGTAATATCCATATCCACAGAAAATCGTAAGGGCAACCACCCATACAACCGGCATCTTTAAAAGTTTACCCAGATCTGAGAGCTGGAACTTCGGTTCTCCGTCATCTGCTGCGGATGCGTCTTTTTTGTCCTCTTTCATAAGGAAAATAAGAATGATACCTGCAACTGCCGCAACACTTCCACCGCTTATTACGGCGCGTACAAAACCAGATGACATATCATTGCCTGCTGTTTTGTATACATTTAATGCGAGAGTATTGGTCAGGGCACCTGTGATACCATTACATGCATAATACAGTCCGTACATAAATCCCTGTTCTTCTTCTGTTCCGATAATACGGATTGCTTTCATCAGAGAGGACCAGAATACAAATGCAGTACTGAAGGACAGTCCCAGCCAGATCACCATGGCTACTGCAAAATTCATAGAAAACGCATAAATATATGCCAGCGCCGTTGTACTGAGAAGTGAGATTACCAGTGCCTTCTTCGGTGATACCTTATCCGCAATGATACCTCCTGGAATATACAAGATCATATTTCCGATTGTATACATTGTCAGCATAAGTCCTGACTGTGTATTGGTGATTCCCATAGTTGAAATCTGCGCATCATAAAATACATACTTTATATATGGTAAAAAGTAGATCGAGCCGCCTGCAAGCCCCAGCGCAATAATGGTAAGATACTTTCTTAATTTCGAATTCATACAACCCCTCCTGACCCTGTCTTCTTTGAAAAAAGGATGCCCCATCACGGGGCATCCCCTTAATCGGTTCTCAATACTGGTACTTTATCAGTTATTCATCCATCACATATCCGGTGTGTCGGATTTGTCAGGAGTAAACAGTCTTCTTGCTACATCTCTTGTGAACTCGCCTGTCTTCGCGGATTCTTCAAATACAACTTTTGTCTGTTTGCGGATCAGATCTACGGTATCTTTTACGATCGCTGCAGCTGCATCTTCATCGCTCATGTTCTCAATCTTAACAATACGGAAGATAACTGCCTCGTAAATACGTATTCCACCAAGGTTGGAGATGAAGTCTACGGCTACGTCGATGCCTTTCCTGCGAAGGATCTCATCTGCTTCCGGTGTTGTCGGAATATTGGCTGCCTCTACGATAAGAGATGCTTTGATCTTATCTGCGTTATCTTTATTGATAACATCTTCCAGAGCTGCCGGAATGAGGATATCACATTCCTGGCTGAGCCATTCGGAGTTCGGAAGTACTTCATAATTATCTTCAAAAGCTTCTTTATTTAATTCACCCTTCGGAAGTCTGGTTGCTACCAATTTCGGAATATCAAGGCCATCTTTGCAATAAACAAGTCCATTTACATCTGCGATACCAACAACTTTATATCCCATCTTATTCAGAGAGTTTACACAGCTGGCACCAACACATCCAAATCCCTGGATAACAACGGAGGCGCCTTCCTTTCCGCCTTTAAGCTTCCAGGCTTCATCTGCTGCTGCCGCAACACCGTAACCGGTGATCATGTCATACATCTTGAATCCATCGTAGGTAAGCTCTTTCTCTGCTCTGTCATGGTTTAAGATGCCCTGATGAATATCCGGATCTTCTTTCATAGCCTTTGTCTGAGGAATTCCGATTCCCAGATCATCAAGAATACGAAGAACTACAGAATAATCAACACCAAGGTCGCCGCCAATGGAAACACCAGCTTTAATATAAGGAGCTGTAGCTGTGAGGAATCTGCGAAGAACATCCTCAGCATCCGGAGCCTTGTAATCATAAGCGATACCGGCTTTACATCCGCCAGTTGTCAGAGATTCACAGGCTTTATATTTATATCCCATGGTTGTTGCAAGACGGATAACTTCTTCCTTGGTTACTGTAGGATGCATTCTTGTACCGCCGCCACAGTAATGCCCTACAAAGTTATATGCACACATCCATCCTTTTGCATCTGTCTCTGTGTCGTTCCATTCCACTACTACATAAGGTTTGTTTGCCATTTGAAAATCCTCCTTTAGCTTTACGTTCGTTCTTTATTATGGAACGTTGTTCTCAATATATTTTATTTTTTAACCCGGTCTGAGTACCGGGTTTCATTTCTATTGTTCTTTATTGGAGAACCACGTTCTTTATTTCGTGTTTTAACTATAGCACTGTTGGTATATTTTTTCAATAACAAACTTTCATTTTTTTATTTTTTGTGCAATTTTCATATATATTACAAAAGTTTTTGTATCTTTCGCGCACTGGTCTTCAGAATTTCCGCATATTTCTGAATATTTTCTTTATTCATCCTCAGAGACGGAGCGCTGATACTTAAAGCACCCTCCGCTTCCCCTTCATGATTAAGAAGAGCCACGCCTACACATTTCACACCAAACATAACTTCCATATCATCCACTGCATATCCACGCTCCCGAACCAGCCGGATCTCCTCATCCAGTTCTCTCCGGTCTGTGATCGTGTACTCTGTAAAAGCTTCCAGTTCCTCCGGAATATGCTTCTCCCTGTCCTCTTCGGACATAGTCGCCAGAACTGCTTTTCCAACACTTGTACAGTACATCTTTGAGCACTCACCGGTTACAGATTTTGTTACAAGCCTCTGGTTCTCCGGAGAAACCGCCTCCAGATACAGCATATCCTCACCCTTCGGCACAGCCAGATAAACCAGTTCCTGCACCTCATTTGCGATCTCACGCATAACCGGCACAGCAATCCTCGTAATATCAAGATTTTCACGAAATGCCCGGCTCAGCATCATAACCTCCGGACCCAGCCGGAATTTCCCAGACTCCGGATCCTGCACCAGATACTCCATAGCAGTAAACGTAACCAGGATATTATGAACATTACTCTTATACAGACCCAGCTTCTCACTGATCTCCGTTACACCCAGGGGCTGCTTCACAGCAAAACAGTTCAGGATTTCCAATGCCTTCTGTAAGCTCTTAACTTTAATCTCTCCATTGTTCTCCATTTATCAATTCCCCATTTCTCTGCCCGACAGCCAAGCCCGGACCCAACCGGAATCCGGTCCCGCGCACTCCTGGCCGCTGCAGTTTTTATAATAAAATTATCTCTTAAATTCATAAAACCTGTCAATAGATTTCATAAAAAAAGAACATAAATATCCTAAAATGACGTGAAAAACGTAAAAAAACGCCTGATATTTTCTGCACATATTCGTTAATCATATATCTTTTTCCATAAATTGCCTTTGTATTTTACGGTTTTTTATTGATTTATGCACAATTCAGACTTATAATAAAAAATACAAAAAAGAGCGAAAACAATATAAAAATACAATTCTGGAGGGAACCTTATGAACGAAGAACTTTTTAACGAAGCATCGAAATCCAACGTCCTGTCGAAAAAACTGGTCGATCAGCTTCAGGAAAGCATGGACTACAGTAGCATCTCCTTCATCAACTGGACCATCGAAGTCCTCAAACTCCTGAAAGCCCGCATTGAACGCGGCGACAAGATCAAAGACGAAACCACCGGCGTAATCTACGACCTCTACACTTTCCGTAAATTCGTAGAAGAAAACTTCTCCGCCTACATCACCGGCCAGGTATTCAACACCTCCATCCGGTCCCAGAAAGTATATTTCTCACTGGAGGCCTGTCCAGGCGGCTACAACCTCATCATGGCAGACTCCGGCAACGAAAAAACTTACCGCTGGATCTCCAGCCTGAGCAAACGCTTCTCCCTGGTAGAAATGATCGCAACCGGAATCGTCTACATCAAAGACACCCGCACCGACACCTACCAGCCATTTATCTCTGAAAACGGCAAATACTGCAAATACAACAAAGACCTTGGAAAACTCATAGAACTTTAATACTTTAACCACAAAGGGGGAATCCGCAAACCACAGATTCCCCCTTTTTCTCAGCCAGCCAGCGCAGCGTCGATGGCGTTCGTTAGTTATTTCATCTCATTTAAATCTCCCCAAGAAACCCAAACGGCTCCTCATCCTTCAAAAAGTGCATCAACATATAAGCACACATAATAGCAACCCTCTCCTCCTTCAAAATTCTTCGCACTTCATCTCTGTCAGCAATAACAACTTCAATCTCTTCACTATCTTCCTGAGCAGCCGCACTAACCTCACCACTGGCATACCCATAAACCGTAGCACAGGATTCATCCGTCATCCCGATCGTCGTAAAATAAGGCTTCTCAAAAGCCTCCGCAACCTTGATCGGCTCCAGCTTCAACCCGGTCTCCTCAAACATCTCCCGCACAGCACCCTCATGGAAATCCTCCCCAGGCTCCACAAGCCCCGCCGGAAACTCATAAATATACCCGCCGATCGTATACCGATACTGACGGATCAGCACAACCTTATCCCGCTTCTCTCCATAAACACTGTAAATGATCACCCCATCCGGATGATTCTCCCCTGTAGAAAGCTTCATATCCTCCACACTCTTCGCCCTGGAGGCCACAAAATAAGAAACCGGCGTATCATGTACACTGGTCGCATCCACTCCATAAAGATTCACGAACTTATTATCTGTAAGTTTTTTCACACTGTTGATCTTACCCATCTGAAAAACTCCTTCCCGAAAATTTTTTCTAAAAACATTTTATCCCATCCAAAACCAAAGGTCAATTTTTTATACTTACACTCACTTCACAATAGTGCTATAATAAATACTCTGCTATAAAATTAAAAATCCACTTATCACATTACCAAACAGCTACTGTAGACAAGAAAGAAGGAAAAAACATTGAAAAACCAGACCAATGCTGCCCAGGCCGAAAACCCTCTGGGAACCGCCCCTGTAGGCATCCTGATCGCCAAATTCGCCATTCCCGCCATCATCAGCATGCTGGTCAGCGCTCTGTACAATATCGTTGACCAGATCTTTATCGGACAGGGCGTAGGAATGCTTGGAAACGCCGCCACAAACATCGCATTTCCCGTAACCATTATCTCTACTGCTGCTGCACTGCTCCTGGGAATCGGCAGCGCCTCCAATTACAACCTGGAAATGGGCGCAGGAAACGAAAAAAAAGCCAGCTCCATTGCAGGAACCGGACTCTCCGCGCTGATAATCTCCGGTACGATACTCTCTGTCATCGTCCTTCTGTTCCTGAAGCCACTGCTTCATTTTTTCGGCGGAACACCGGACGTCATGCCCTATGCCATTGATTACATGGGGATCACCGCCATTGGACTTCCCTTTTATGTTTTAAGCACAGGCGGCAACCATCTGATCCGAGCAGACAGGAGTCCTACCTATTCCATGACCTGCATCCTGGCCGGTGCCGCCATCAACACCATCCTGGACCCGCTTTTCATCTTTGGATTCGGCTGGGGCATCAAAGGTGCAGCCTGGGCAACCGTGATCGGCCAGATCGTATCCGGACTTCTGATCATTTTTTATTTTTCCAGACTCCGGAAAATGTACCTGGACCACTCCATGCTGATTCCTAAAGCACGCAATCTGTCTGCCATTTTTTCTCTGGGAATGGCATCCTGTATCAATCAGGTTGCCATTGCTGCAGTGCAGATCGTCATGAACAATACACTTCGCCATTACGGAGCACTCTCCGCCTACGGGAGTGATATTCCAATCGCCTGTGCAGGGATCATTTCCAAAGTCAATCAGGTATTTATGGCCATCTGCATCGGAATCTCCCAGGGCTCCCAGCCCATCTTGGGATTTAACTACGGTGCCGAAAAATACAGCCGTGTACGCCAGACATACCGCTATTCCGTAACCTTATGTACTGTGATCGCAACCATATTTTTTATCTGCTTCCAGTTCTTCCCGCATCAGATCGTAGGCATCTTCGGAAACGGCAGCGACCTGTACTTTCATTTTGCAGAAAAATATCTCCGCATCTTCATGCTGATGACCTTTGCCAACGGGATCCAGCCTATGTCCGCCTGCTTTTTTACCTCCATTGGAAAAGCCAGGTTTGGTGTGATCATGTCCCTCACAAGGCAGGTGCTCTTCCTGCTGCCTCTGATCGTCATCTTCCCGGTCTTCTTCGGCATCGATGGCGTCATGTACGCAGGACCAATTGCAGATACCTCTGCATTTGTGCTGGCCGTTGTTTTTGCCAGACGTGAGCTTGGAGTCATGAAAGCTGCAAAACAAAACGCCTGACATAAAAAATGCCATGTAATTTACTGCCCATCGGCAATATATTACATGGCATTTCTCACATTCTCAGATATTTATCTGAAACCACCAATTTCTGATCTTTTCTTCATCCTCCGGCAGCTGCTTATGATCAGTCACCCTTCAGTACAACACGGATCTTCTTATAAATTACAAATACGATCAGAGATGTCAGTGCATATTTAAAGATATTAAACGGTACGATGATCAGCAGTGCAAAGGTAAGCAGTCCGTTTACGGAGCTGTGTACTGCGCTTCCCATCTGGATAAAGGTCTCGATTGGCATTCCAAACGCCTTACCGTAAGCCGGAAGCAGCACAAAGGCATTGACAAAGCATGCAAGGATCGCTGTCAGGACTGTTCCTGCTGCCATACCTGCAACTGCATGTACTCTGCTCTTTTTATGACGGAAACGGTAGATCAGGCCGGCCGGTACCACATAGGCACATCCAAACAGGAAATTGGCAACATCACCAACACCGGCAGTCATGGTTCCCTTAGTCACAAGATGTACGAGAATCTTCACAAGCTCGATCAGGATACCTGCCACAGGTCCCATAGCGAAGGTTCCTACCATAACCGGTACCTCGGAAAAATCAAGCTGATAAAAAGACGGTGCAAGAAACGGGATCGGAAACTCAAGATTCATTAATACTCCTGCCACAGCACCAAGCATGGCTACCTGCGCGATGGTTCTTGTTCTGCTTCTTTCCACGGCATTTCCTCTCTGTAATATCTGTTCACTCATAACTTTCTCTCCTTCTTCAGAAATATTCAAAGAAAATTTCCACAAGAAATCTTTATGCGAAAAAATTTCTTCACATAAAAAGCCCCGGGAGCTTCTTCCCGGGGCACTGAGCACGTTCTTTAAATACTGCGCGTTCTTCTCTCATCCAGACTTTACTGTCGGTTCCGGAATTTCACCAGATCAGCCGCCAAAGCGGGTCGCGGACTATACCGCCGGTAGGGAATCACACCCTGCCCCGAAGAAATTTTCTTTTTTATGAGTTCATTATAACGCGCTCTTTTTATAATTACAAGCCTTAATTCTGTCACAGAAGCATTCTGCTCCATTTATATAAATCTAAGATCCACTCCTTTATGATCAAACCCGGATTTTCTTTACCGTACTCCAGCTACTGTAAAGAACCTTTTTTCCGACTCTTTTATATGACCGGATGCGGATATAATAGGTCTTTTTGTTTTTCAGTCCTGATATCTTATATCTGGTCGCAGACTGTTTTCCAACTGTGACCGTTTTTCTTTCTTTTGTAAATCTGCTGTCTGCTGCATACTGGATCTGATAGCCGGTTGCCTGTATATTTTTTTTCCAGCTTGCAGTAAAGGATCTGTTTGCTTTTTTCAGTCCTGTCAGCAGAGTTTTTGGAGGCAGGATCTTAAAGGTAAGCGTTTTGTTGATACGACTGTATTTTCCGATTCCTCTGACCTGCACAGTTCCAATTCCGGAATTTTTATTATTTTTGTAATACAGCTTATAAGCACTCGAACCGATCTTCTTTCCATTTACAGTTACGGTTACTGATGGCCGGATGGATTTTCCCGTATAAGTGTAAGAGGTTCTGTTTAGCTTAACATTGCTGACAAACTTTTCTGTCTTTTTTATGATCTTGAAATGAATGGTTGCGGCACCTTTATAATAACCGGTACCATAAATGGTTACCGTTGCAACACCAGGATACTGATTATCCTCGTAGTACATATAATAATCTTCGCCGGCTTTCAATCCGGGGATTACGATGGCAGGTGTGAGTTCTTTTCCTGTATATGTCTGATCAGCTATTGGATCCACAACCGGCAGTTTTCCGTAAATAGTAAAATATAATGTTTCCGATCCTTTATAATTGCCGATTCCCGTGAGCTCTGCACGAGCTTCACCAGGCTTTTCATTATTAACGTAGGTTACCGTATAATCTTTCCCCTGTACCAGTCCGTCAATTACCACTTCCGGTTCCACTTTTTTTCCTTTAAAGGTGGTTTCCAGGTAGGTTTCATTATTTTCCGCAAAATAGCACACATGCATTCCATTTTCATCTGGCGTAATCTTGAAACTCCGCTCTACTGTACCGCAGAAAATATCTTTTCCCGTGATCTTTACAGTCGCAGTTCCTGCATTGATGTTATTTTCATAAGTTACTTCATAATCGGAGCCCTGCTCAAGTTCCGGTGCGGATTCACTGGATTCTATTTCAGGTTCATGGCTTTTTCCATTATATTCATATTCTGGAGTGATCTGTTCAAACCATTCATTCTGAAGCGGTATCCGGTTGTCTGCTGACAGCTCCACAAACGTGTAGCCACGGTCCTCTGCGTATTTCTGAAGTGTGGAATCCTTTTTTCCCGCGATCAGTGCTGAATCCCTGAACGCATCATCCGCCCAGACAGTATCTGTGCTCAGTACTCTTATCCTGCACCCGGAAGACAGACGAAGTCCATTTTTCCCAACTGATTTTACAGATGCGGGAATTATAAGATCACGGATCCCTGAACTGCTCTGGAATGCATATTCACCGATTTCTTCCAAGCCTTCGTTCAGGACAGCTTTCGTAAGCGACGAACAGTTTCCGAATGCACCTTCTCCAAGGCTTCTGACACTTCCCGGGACTGTTATGGAAGAAACATTTACACAGTAATAAAAAGCATAGTCTCCCACGCTTACAGTTCCATCCGGAATCTGGTAATCTCCGGAACGTCCGGACGGAAACACGATCAGTTTTGTGCCATCCTTGCTGAATACCACTCCGTCTTTTTCAGAAAAATACGGATTTTCCGGATCTACTTTAATTTCTGTCAGACTGGACTCAGACAAGCCCTCCACAAAAGCAGCCAGCCCTATAGATGACACATTTTGGGGAATCGTAACAGATTTCAATTTCTCACAGTTGTAAAAAGCATTCTTTTCGATGGTTGTAAGCGAATCCGGCAAAGTAACAGACTCTATATCAGAAGCCTGGGTGCAATACTGGAAGGTACTGTTTCCAAGAACCGTTACTTTTCTTCCGTCAATAGTATCCGGAACTACGATATTTGTATCTGTCCCTTCATACTGATACAGCCTGAGTGTTCCATCATTCAGGATCTTATAAGAATAGTCATAGTCCATTTTGGACAATTCATAATGTCTGGGGGCATTTCCCGTATATCCGCAGTCAACCAGATATCTTTCGCCGTCAATGATGACTACGGAATTCCTGTGACCGCTTCCTGCCCCCGGATCATTTGCCGCATACCTTGCATACACGGTCAGTCCCAGTTTTTCGCACATATAGTTCACTGCGCTGGTATTGGCCCAGCAGTCTCCGCCGCCATCCAGCATCAGGCCTGTATAACCGGAATGATACTGACTGTAATTAAAGTTGTTGGCAAGCCATCTGGCGATCGTCTCAACCTTTTTATAATCGGACATTTCCGCAGTAATATTTTCTTTGAGGAATGTATCCATTTTTTGTTCTGCGTAATACTCCGCATAATCTTTAAGTATGAATTTATAATAAACGGTACTGTTTCCATCCTGTACAGAGATCAGGGTCTCTCCAAACATGTATTCCCACTGGCCCTTTACGTCATTTCCGTTTTTGTCTACATAGGTTACATACTGCATTTTAGGAGTAACAAGACCGGTTTCGCTGACTTTCGCAGTATAACCAGAAACAACCGTATATACCGGATTTTTGCCGGATGTCTGGATCTGATAAGATGTCTGCATGGTATCCGGCATGGAGATCACACTGCTGTAAGTATCATTCATCGCATACAGATATATTTCTGTGCTCTCCACATCTGTTTCTTTTTCGGAAGTGCCTGCTGCCGGAATATCATCTGTGAATATATCTTCCTGCTGCTCCTGGTTTTCTCCGTCACCAAAAATTTCTTCCGGTGCCGCAGCCTCCTCTGTTCCTTCTGCTTTTCTGATGACCGCCGAAGGTTCTTCCAGAGTTGATTCTCCTTCAGAATCCTGTTGTATTTCCTCCCTCTCTGAGCTTTCAGCTTCATCCGTTTCCGTTCCGATATCTGATCCCGGAAACTCTTCTTCTGTAATCTGATCTGTGCTCACGGCAGTATCTTCTTCCGTGATCTGATCTGTGTTTACGGTATTTTCTGATTCCTCAGAATTCCCGTCATCTGTAAAAGTATCAATGGCGTCTGTCATATCCGTCTGTGCATCTGTAAAATCTTCGGCCGCCACCGGTCCACATGGAACAACAGACATACATAATGACAGACCAAATGCTATCAATTTTTTCGGAAATTTCATTTCGTACCTTTCCTTCCTTTTTATGTAAACCGTTTATATGTAAGTTCTATTTTTATTATAACGCGGCCCTGTCTTTTCGCAAGCTGCAATAATGTCCCCAACTCTGCAAAAAACCGCTGTGATCTTCATTTTAGATCACAGCGGTTTATGTTTTATTATCGGAACATCAGACTTTCCACAATTTCAGCATTACTGTTCTTTCCATATCCGCATTCGATCAACCAGTTTTCTGGCTGGATACTGCCAACACCACGTTCTACTGTGATGCTGCATGCTCATATACATTCTGTATTCTTACAGAATATCGATATGCTCTCCTGCAAGTGCCTTGTTCATGCTTCGTACTGCGCAGAATTTACCGCACATGGAGCAGGTATCATCATGCTCCGGTTTGCGCTCGTTCCAGATACGTTTTGCTGTTTCCGGATCCATGGCGCATTCCCACTGTGCCTCCCAGTCAAGCTTTCTTCTGGCATCTGCCATCTTGTCATCGATCTCACGGGCACCGCGGACACCTTTGGCAATGTCTGCTGCATGAGCTGCGATCTTAGATGCCATGATTCCCTGTTTTACGTCCTCAAGATTCGGAAGTGCAAGATGCTCGGCCGGTGTTACATAGCAGAGGAATGCTGCTCCGGACATAGCAGCTACTGCTCCGCCGATCGCGGATGTAATGTGGTCATATCCCGGTGCAACGTCAGTTACGATAGGTCCTAATACATAGAACGGTGCACCCTGGCAAATGGACTGCTGTACTTTCATATTTGCCTCAACCTGATCAAGCGGCACATGTCCCGGTCCCTCAACCATAACCTGAACGTCCTTTTCCCATGCACGTTTGGTCAGCTCGCCAAGACGTACAAGCTCCTCGATCTGGCATACATCTGTTGCATCAGCCAGACATCCAGGACGGCAGGCATCACCAAGAGAGATGGTCACATCATACTCGCGGCAGATATCCAGAATCTCGTCGTAGTATTCATAGAACGGATTCTCCTCACCGGTCATGCACATCCATGCAAATACAAGAGATCCTCCTCTGGAAACGATATTCATTTTTCTCTTGTGATTACGGATCTGATCGATGGTCTTTCTTGTGATTCCACAGTGAAGAGTTACAAAGTCAACACCATCCTGTGCATGGAGTCTGACTACATCGATAAAATCTTTAGCTGTCAGCGTATCAAGATCTCTCTGATAGTGGATAACGGAATCATAAACCGGAACGGTTCCGATCATTGCCGGACACTCGGATGTCAGCTTGCGTCGGAACGGAATGGTATTTCCGTGGGAAGAAAGATCCATGATAGCATGGGCGCCCATGTTTACAGCTTCCATTACTTTCTGCATCTCTACATCGTAGTCCTTGCAGTCTCTGGATACACCAAGGTTTACATTGATCTTGGTGCGGAGCATGGAGCCTACGCCCTCCGGATCGATACATTTGTGATTTTTATTTGCACAGATCGCCACCTTACCGGAGGCTACCAGCGGAAGCAGTTCCTCTGTTGTCATGCGTTCCTTCTTAGCTACGATCTCAAGCTCAGGTGTGATGATGCCTTTACGGGCTGCCTCCATCTGTGTACTGTAATTTCTCATGTAAAAAAAATCTCCTTCCATAAATTCTTTGTATTTATACAACAAAAAACCGGCTGCTGCAACGCATACGCATCACGGCAACCGGCTCTTAATCTTACGTACTTAATGAAAATCTTCTGTACTTCTGATTTCTTCTGTACTTCTGATCTTCTGTGTCTTTAAGAATCCTTCGTGCATATGTCCCTACGTTGGCATTATCCAAATCAGGTTATGGGTCAAGACATTTACAGTCTACTCTCAGCTCGCTTCAGCGGGCCCCCCGGTTTTCATATGTTGGGGACGTTTGTTCGTCCATGTGGTTATTATAGTATACCGGCTAAAATTTGTAAACCACAATTCTGCATTTTATGACTTTTTCTTTCGACAGAATCTGCCATTTTATCTCTCAAACTCCCCCGGATCTTTCTTTACAGACATTCTTCCACAGCTTTGCTGTTCCCCGTCAGGAGGATATCCGCAATCCGCATTCACTGCTTATTGCTTTTCGCAATTACAGCAGTCGATTTCCATGATCCGGTCAAGCTCTGCAAGGTTTTCTGCACCTGCACGGCGGATCCCCGCAAAAATGGAACCCGCAATATTGTGCCATACACTGAAGATCGCGCCCGGAAGTGTTGCAAGCGGATTGGCTGCAAAATTAGCTGCCGCCAGTGAGACAGCAAGGCCACTGTTCTGCATGCCTACCTCTATAGCTATAGCTGTTGTTCTGGAATACTCCACATGGAAGATTTTTGCAGCCAGAAATCCCAGCATCATACCACAGAAATTGTGGATCGCCACTACTCCAAGCACCAGAACTCCACAGCTTACGATCTTCTCTGCATTTACAGCCACAATTCCTCCGATGATCATAACAATAGCTACAACCGACACCAGCGGCATAACATCGGATACCTTATCCACATGCTCTCCCGCAAGGCTCCGAAGAAAAACTCCCAGGAGAACCGGGATCAGAATTACCTTTACCACAGAAAGCACCATGGCCCAGAAGGATACTTCCACCCAGGCTCCTGCCAGAACATATACAAGAAACGGTGTCATCAACGGTGCTGCCAGTGTGGAAACTATAGTCATTCCCACAGAAAGCGCCACATCACCTCCTGCGATATAGGTGATCACATTGCTGGCTGTTCCGCCCGGACAGCATCCCACCAGGATCACTCCCAGTGCCAGATCTGCCGGAAGGTTCATCACTTTACACAGAAGCCAGGCGATCACAGGCATAATGGTATACTGAGCCACTGCACCGATCACCACTTCTTTGGGTCTGGAAAAAATTGCCCGGAAGTCATCCAGCTTTATGGTCAGGCCCATACCAAACATGATCACTCCCAGAAATACAGACGTATAGTTCGTCATCCAGTAAAATCCGTCACGCCAGAAAAAAGCCAGGCAGGAAAAAGCGATGATAATGATCCCGATATATCTGGATGCAAGGCTGCTGATAATTCCGATTTTCTTTAAAACTTTTCCCATACATTATACCTCGTAGCTGAAGTTGTCGATCAGTCTTGTTTTTCCGATGTAAACAGCCATTGCTACAAGAACGCTGCGGTCAGCTTTTTCCACCGGCTGCATGGTAAGTGCATCTACCATGGATACATAATCAATCTTTGCCAGAGGCTCTGCTTCGATCACTGCTCGCATTTTTCCGAGAAGCTCTTCTGCCGGGATTCCTGCGTGAATGGCTTCCTGTCCGGCTTTTACTGCCTTTGACAGGCAAAGAGCTGCTTTTCTCTCTTCAGGGCTTAAGTATGTATTTCTGGAGGATTTTGCAAGTCCGTCCTCCTCACGGATGATCGGACAGCCTACGATCTCAATATCGAAGTTCAGATCACGCACCATCTTGCGGATGATGGCCAGCTGCTGTGCGTCTTTCTGTCCGAAATATGCTCTGTCCGGTGCCACAATGTGGAACAGCTTGGTCACAACGGTACACACACCTTTAAAATGGATCGGACGTGTTTTTCCGCAAAGTGTCTCTGACAGAGTATCTATACTTACAAATGCGTGGGGATCATGATACATCTCGGAAGGCTCCGGGCAGAAGATCAGGTCTGCTCCCAGGCTTTCGCAGAGTTTGCTGTCACGCTCAAAGTCTCTCGGATAGGCTTCCAGGTCCTCGGTAGGACCGAACTGTGTAGGATTGACGAAATCGGATACCACTACGATATCATTCTGCTCTCTGCATTTTTTGATCAGGCTTGCGTGTCCCTCATGGAGAAATCCCATGGTTGGCACAAGGCCTACTGTTTTTCCTTCTTTTTTCCACGCTTTGATCTGTTTTCTTGTTTCTTCTACTGTTTTTGTTACCTGCATTATGCTCTCCTCTTTTCCGGTTCTGAAACCGGTTTTCTTTATAGATTCGAGATAGTCTCTTTTCTGAATTCACCTTCGTCTTATTATCTTCCTGATCTGCGTCAGGCCATATCCTTCAGCAGTCCGTGTTTCTCATAATTGGTCACTCTGCTGATCCTGTTCTCTTCATCTACAAATACAACTGCAGGCTTGTGAGTACGGGCTTCTTCCTGCTCGTACTGTGCGTAAGCCATGATGATGATCTTGTCACCGGTGCTTACACATCTTGCTGCTGCTCCGTTCAGGCAGATCATACCGCTTCCGCGTTCTCCGCAAATGGTGTATGTCTCGAAACGGCTGCCGTTGTTCACATCTACGATCTGAACCTTCTCATATTCCAGTATCCCGGCAGCTTCCAGCAGTTCCTCATCCACAGTGATACTTCCTACATAATCCAGTTCCGCCTGGACAACGGTTGCTCTGTGGATCTTTCCTTTTAACATCTCTATTGTCATCTTATATAAGTCCTTTCCTGCAGGGAATAACTTTCAAGTGGATAAAAGCATCCGCTTCCGTATTTAATAAAAAAACGTCTCGGGGTACACTTCAACCCTGAAACGCTTCTGATTGATTCCCTGTATATTGAGTCCTGTTTTTTATACACGAAAAGCATGCTCTTCAACAGTTGCTCAAAATTCCCATAACTGTTGTAACGCCTTCGTTATCATCGATACAGGCTCGTATCTTTTATAATTTTCATATATCCGTCCGTTCCCGATCCCGGGTTCCGGCTAGCTATTTTTATATAAGATTCCAGTGATTTCAGCCAGAGTATAGTTTTGAGTCCAAATACTATCTCTGTGGGGTATTATTGCACCCCGACACTGGTTTGTCAATAATTTTCATATTCTCTATTATCGTGAATGGCAGTAATAATCCCAAAACCAGTTACTTTCATCAAAAAACCCTCCCACACAGCAATTTCTCTGCCATGTGAAAGGGCTTTAGCTTTCTTCCTTTATGCATATTATTTATGGATATGCACATCCAGCTGATTATAAGGAATCTCAATTCCATAATAATCAAAATCTTCCTTGATCCTCTGGTTCAATCTCCATCTGGCTGCCCAGTAGCGGTCGGTATCTACCCAGACACGAAAGCCCATGATCACAGAGCTTTCTGCCAGCTCGTCTACGAATACCACCATCTCTTCGTCTTCTCTTGTATCCGGATCCTCGGTGAGGATATCTTCCAGGATATCCCTGGCCTTCTGGATATCTGCATTGTAAGAGATCCCCACTTTGATCTCCAGCCTTCGCTGATCCCTTGCTGTTACGTTGGTGATGGTCACATTGGAAAGAGTACCGTTCGGGATCACGATGTGCTTGTTATCAATGGATAACAGCGTTGTATAACAGATCTCGACCTTGGCTACCGTTCCCTCGCTTCCGTCCTGTCCGTTAACGATGATGTAATCCCCTACCTGGAAAGGCTTGAACAGAAGAAGCATCATACCTCCTGCCAGGTTGGCAAGTCCGCCCTGGAGGGCAAGACCCATAGTAACACCTGCAGTTCCGAGAAGTGCTGCCAGAGATGATTCCTTTACTCCAAAGCTTGTGGATATGTTAAAGATCAGGAGTATGTAAAGTATAATCTTGACCAGTGAGGACATAAACTGTGCCACTCCTGTATCCAGCCTGGATTTTGTCAGTGATTTCCTCACAAACTTTACGATCCATTTAATTACCGTGCTTCCTACCCAGAAAGCAACAATAGCCAGAACAACCTTGATTCCGAATTTCGTGATGTCCGGCAGATAATTTTCAAACATCTGCCTGTACTGGCTTACCTGATTTCCGACCTCCTGCACGGTCTGTACAGTACTATCCAAATATAATCCCTCCTGTCCGATCGATCATTCTATATACATATGCGGATCGATCTATGAGCTTCAAAGCTTATTTCTGATATAAGCATTTCCTATAATCCGCATCTGGTAATATAATAATACAGCAGTGTTTTTTCCCTGTAAACCTGATTTCTCCGGTTCTATAAAGTATAGGGTATAAACCACTGCTGTATTTCTGTTATAGCTTTATTGTATATCGGTCCGGTAATCCGCCGCAGAATGCTACAGAATATACTTGCCTGCTTCTCTTTACTCAGTTTTTCTCTTTATTTACTGATTCCCTTCATGGAAAGGCTGATCCGTTTTTTCTTCATATCAACATCAAGAACACGGACATCCACGATATCTCCCACACTGACTGCTTCCAGCGGATGTTTGATGAATTTCTCTCTCATCTCGGAAATATGGACCAGGCCATCCTGATGCACACCGATATCCACAAAAGCACCGAAGTCAATAACATTGCGGACAGTTCCCTTGAGGACCATGCCTTCTTTCAGGTCCTTCATATCCAGGACATCGGTACGGAGGATCGGTTTCGGCATCTCGTCACGTGGATCTCTGGCAGGTTTTTCCAGTTCCTTTACGATATCACGTAAGGTTGGCTCTCCGATCTCCAGCTCCTTTGCCAGTTTTCCGTAATCACGGATCTGCCCGGAAATACCGGTAAGCTTACGTTCTGCCACATCTTCCGGTGTGTAGCCCAGCTTTTCCAGGAGTTTTTTTGCTGCGTCATAGCTTTCCGGATGGACACTGGTTGCGTCCAGAGGATTTTTGCCTCCTGTGATCCGTGTGAAACCTGCACACTGCTCAAAGGCTTTCGGACCAAGCTTGGCAACCTTAAGAAGCTCTCTTCTTGTCTGGAAACGGCCGTTTTCCTCACGGTAGGCTACGATATTCTTTGCGATGGTCTTGCTGATTCCGGAAATATACTCCAGAAGGGATGCAGACGCAGTATTCAGATCCACTCCGACCTTATTTACACAATCTTCCACAACGCCGTTAAGGGCTTCTCCCAGCTTTTTCTGGTTCATATCATGCTGATACTGACCGACACCGATGGATTTCGGATCGATCTTTACAAGCTCTGCAAGCGGATCCTGTACACGTCTTGCGATGGATGCGGCGCTTCTCTGTCCAACATCGAAATTCGGGAATTCTTCCGTGGCAAGCTTGCTTGCGGAATATACAGAAGCACCTGCCTCGTTGGTGATAACATACTGGACCTTTTCAGGGATTTCCTTAAGAAGCTCCACGATGATCTGCTCGGATTCTCTGGATGCCGTTCCGTTTCCTACAGAGATCAGTGTCACATGATATTTGCTGATAAGCTTTTTCAGGGTTTCCTTTGCGGCACGGATCTTGGTCTCATTGGTTGGTGCTGTGGGATAAATAACTGTGGTATCCAGAACCTTTCCGGTAGGATCTACCACTGCCAGCTTGCATCCGGTACGGAAGGCAGGGTCCCAGCCAAGAACTACCTGTCCTGCAATTGGAGGCTGCATGAGAAGCTGCTCCAGATTTTTGCCAAAGACATGGATGGCACCGTCCTCTGCTGCCTCTGTAAGGGCGCTTCGGATCTCACGCTCAATAGCCGGTCCGATGAGACGTTTATAGCTGTCCTCAATGGCTTCTTTCAGAACAGGTGTAGTGTATGGATTATCGCGGACGATCACCTGTTTTTCAAGATAACGGATGATCTCTTCCTCAGGTGCAAGAATCTTCACAGTAAGGAATTTCTCTTTCTCACCACGGTTCAGAGCAAGGACACGATGACCTGCAAGCTTTTTCACCGGCTCCTCAAAGTCATAATACATCTCGTATACAGACTGCTCCTTCTCATCTCTTGCGGTAGAACATATAGTTCCCTTATCCATTGTTCTCTTACGGATACTGATACGATAATCTGCTTCATCAGAAATGTGTTCTGCAATGATATCTCTGGCACCACTGATGGCCTCTTCCACAGTTTTGACTTCTTTTTCCTCAGAAAGAAATGCTTTTGCCTCTTCTTCAAGAGGTTTCTTCGTCATCTGGAGAAGGATGATGTCGGCCAGAGGTCCCAGACCTTTTTCCCTGGCGATGATGGCACGTGTACGGCGCTTCGGGCGGTACGGACGGTAAAGATCCTCTACCACAACGAGTGTCTGCGCTGCCTCGATCTGTTTCTTCAGCTCCGGAGTCAGCTTGCCCTGCTCCTCGATGCTGCCCAGAACCTGAGCCTTTTTATCCTCAAGATTTCTTAAATAAGTAAGTCTCTCATTAAGATTACGAAGCTGTTCGTCGTTCAGTGTACCGGTTGCTTCCTTACGGTATCTGGAAATAAAAGGAATGGTGCAGCCTTCATCGATCAGCTTAACCGCTGCCTCGACCTGCCATTTCTCAACGTTCAATTCTCTGGTAATTACCTGAATAATATCCATTTTTATCTTTCTCCCGTTGTTTCAAATTTGCCTGAGGCTGCTTTTTCCTCTTTACACAGCTTCTGACATTTATCAAAGATCAATCTGTGCGATCACGTCCTTCAGAGCATTGGCGCTTGCATGAAGCTTCTCTGTCTCCTCCTCGGTCAGCGGAACACGAACGATACGTTTTACACCTTCCGGTCCGATAGAAGCCATGGTACTAAGACATACGTCTTCAACACCGTATTCTCCGTGAAGCATTGTTGATACACTGACTATTGTATCAGATGCTGCAAGAAGAAGCGAGCAAAGTCTGCAAACAGATACGGCTACCGCATAAAATGTAGCACCCTTCTTGGCGATCACAGTTGATCCTGAAGTATGAACATACTCCAGAACCTCTTCTCTGTCAAGTGGCTGCAGATCTTTCTGATCCTCATGAACGATCTTGTCAAACTCATCAAGGGTCGCACCTGCAACAAAGGCTCTGGACCACGGTACAAAGGAAGTATCTCCATGCTCTCCGAATACATAGGCGTGGATGTTTTTCTCAGATACACCGTAGTGCTGAGAAAGTCTGCAGCGGAGACGGGCCGTATCCAGGGCGGTTCCGGAACCAAGGATCTGATTTTCCGGCAGTCCGGAAAGCTTTGCAAATGCATAAGTCATAATATCACATGGATTACTTACGATAATATAAAGCGCTTTGGGAGCCACCTTTACGATCTCCGGAGTAATACTCTTCATAATGTTGACGTTGGTCTGTGTCAGCTCGATGCGAGTCTGTCCCGGTTTTCTGGCAATACCGGAAGTGATGATCACAATGTCAGAATCTGCAGCATCCGGGTAATCTCCTGCCACGATGGAGATCGGCTCACGGAAACTGGTTCCCTGCTCAATATCCATAACCTCACCTTCAGCCTTATCTTTGTTAATATCGATCAGAACGATCTCTGATGCAATACTCCTCTGTGATAAGGTATAAGCGATAGTTGCTCCTACACTTCCTGCTCCGATGATCGTAATTTTACTGCTCATATTTGTTCTCCTTTCAGCGTTGTTTGTCATTTTAATAACAACTTTAATTACACACATTCAAACATAACATAAAACATTGCCCTGTGCAATAAAAATTTTATTGTATTTCTCAGGTTAATCCCCGCTAATTTGCGTTTCAAATTATTTAAACCGCTTGTATTTTCTGATATTTTTTCTATTATTCTGTATACATTCCTGTTATTTTTTTATCGATTTATAGAGGCAATTTCAGAAACCTAGCAAAAAACCTCTGAACTTCAAAAAAATCAAGAAGTCCAGAGGTTTCTTTCACCTCTTATTATTGGCTTAGATTCAGATGTTTATAGCTGCTCCAACGTTCACCCGGTTAATTCTTCGCCTGGGCAAGGGCCTTTTGTGCAGCGTCCAGGATCCCTTCGGAGGAATAGGTGGCTCCGCTGACAGTATCGATCCCATCCGCCGACTGGTTTGCCATGATCTGAGAATAGATCGTGCTCCATGCAGGATCAAAAATTCCGGTGTATCCTGATTTGTCTGCTCAATGGATGCGATCTGGCCTCCTGAGATCGTAATTGTCAGATATGTTTTTCCTCCATATCCAAAAGCCGAGCCTGTATACGTTCCATCTCTGTACATTCCCACCGGTTCCGGTGCTTCCGTTGGCTCCGGTGTTGCATCCGGCTCATCTGTCCCTGGTGTTGGAGTTACATTGGGTTTTTCAGGAACCGGCGTCACATCCGGGTCGTCCGGCTCCGGCGTCGGGGTTGCTGCCGGCGTCTCTGTTGGCTTCGGTGTGACTGTTGGTTTCGGCGTTGCCATAGGTTTCGGTGTGGCTTTTGGCTTTGGTATCGGTTTCTTTGTAGGAGTTGGTGTGGGTTTCTTTCCATACTCCGGATTAACCGCTTCTTTGAAGGCTTTTTTTACAGCATCCAGAATCCCGTTGGAGGAATAGGTTGCTCCGCTGACTGCATCTACATTCGGTGTATTTCCGGCGATCATCCTGCTGATCACACCCTGAGCTGATGCAAAATACGACGCGGTTTCTCCAGATGCCTCCAGAATATCTATGGCTGCAATCTTTCCGCCGCTGATTGTTACTCTCACGCGGATCGTCCCGCCAAATCCGGTTCCGCTTCCTTCATACGTACCGTCCTTATATCCATCTGCCGGAACGCTTGCTGCCGGTGTCTGCGTGGTTCCCTGTCCTGCGGCGCCGGCATTGCTTTTTGCAGATTCGGAAACCGTTCTTGTACCTTAGCTTTTTTTCGCTGCTGTTTTTTTTGAACTTTTTTTAGATGAGCTTTTCTTTTTTGTTGTACTGTTTTTCTCAGCTGTGCTGTCAGAAACAGTATTTTCTTTTTCATACCCGAGATATTTTTCCAGCTCTGAAGCGGACATTACGGTCGTCTCTGCCTGCCCGACTGCTTCTGTCTCTCCATCAGAGCCCTTCGCCTTTATGCCTGAAAACACAAGCGCCGCAATCACAGCAGCTGCAGGGACCAGCTTGGTCCAGGGTATCTTCGGAGTATTTTTTTCCTCCTGCTTTTTATCTTTCAGATCTTTTTCCATGCTTCCTTACTCTCTCCTCTTTTCTTGCGGCCTCTGTCAGACATTGCTCTTCAGAAATCAGCAGACCTCTGCCGCAGACATTGCTCTATGTCTGCGACAGAGGCTCCCGGATATCTGTGCTCGCATTCGGTTCAACAGTGAAATTATTTAACTGTTACCACAAATTTCTTTGTAATTCCGTTGCATTTCACTGTGATCGTTGCTTTACCTTTTTTGATTCCCTTTACAACACCCTTGCTGTTTACAGCTGCAACTTTTTTATTGCTGCTTGTATATGTAACCTTGCCTGCAGGTGCTGCTTTGGATCTGATGGTTGTTGTTTTACCTTTTTTGATCGTTGCAGAAGATTTTACAAGACTGAATGCAGGATTCTTGACAACTACTTTGCAGGTTGCTGTGGCATTTCCGACCTTTGCTGTGATAACTGCTGTTCCGGCTTTTACGCCTTTAACAACACCCTTGCTGCTTACCGTTGCAACCTTTGTGTTGCCGGACTTAAATGTCACTATTGCATCGCTGTCATTTGTTGTTGCCTTAAGAGTCGTTGTTTTTCCTGTATATACAGCTGCTGCTGTCTTATCAAGTGTAACTGTTACCTTCTGAAGCTCTTTCTCTGCTCCCTGAAGATGTTCAAGTGCTTCATTTACCTCAGCCTGACTTGCATCTGTTTTTGCAAGAATGTCTTCTGCTTCCTGAAGCTCATCGGCAAAGGACTTCCAGGTTGCAATTGTGTAATCCTTCTCTGCCAGAGCTTTTGCAGCTTCCACTTCTGTTTTAAGGCTTGTAAAATCAGTTGGCTCCATTGTAGGATTTACGATATTCTCTGCAGTTGCCTGGAAGCTGTAGGTATAGTCATTATATCCGAGAGCATACACTGTCAGTTTCCAGTATCCTGTTCCGTCTGTTCCTCCCGGAAGCTTGCAGCGTGCAGATTTTGTAAGTCCAAGCTGGATTCCCATTGCTTTATGCATCCAGTTATCTGCGGCAAACTTGGTTCCATAAGAAGCGAGGCATTTTGTATATGTGGAATCATCTCCATAATAATCCCAGCGTACAGCCTGCATATTTGCACCAAGATCGCCATAATTTCCATTGAGATCCACACGGAGGAATTCGCCGTAACTTCCGCTTGCTGCTTTTACACTCGGCTCGATCCCTGTTGCTGTTTTTAACGCCTGATCCTTGATACCGGAAGCTGTTCCGTCTGATTTTCTTGCTGTAAATGTAAAGCCGTCACCATTTTTCTCCGCATATTTCAGACCATTTGTCTGTGCATTTACGTCTGCCACAAGGCCTTTGTAATACTGGAGATTGTTTTCACTGTATCCTCCGGAGAGCACAGCTCCATCCTGTACGACATTATACTTTTTGCAGAAATCTGCAAAATCTGCGGTCTTAACTGCTACCGGAACATATTTCAGACCATATATCTCATAATGATCCATCGTATAGGTTTTTCCATCTTCTGTTGTTATACTGCCTCTGTTCCATTTTACCTTGGAACCGTCTGTAAGATAAAGTGTGCTTCCTTTATCCTCCCAGTAGGATACGTCGAATCTGGTTCCGTCATCAGCAATGATCGTAGCTTCTGTCTGATAGCTTCCTCTGTGGAGTCCATGATTTGCAGTCGCTCTTGTTACTGTATCAAAAGCTCCTGTATCAAACTCACTATGTGACTCCTTCTCTTCTGAAGAGCTTGTATCTCCAGCTGCATAGACGCCTTCTGCTGCCCAGTACTCACCCCAGGTAAGTCCTGCATATACGTACTGATACTCGCCTGTCAGCTGGTCAGAATCGGAAAATGCTTCCGCCACTTCATCGCCTTCTGTGAAATCCTCTTCCCCTGTAGAGAACGGGTCTGCTTCCTCTGCTGTCTCATCCAGAGTCTCGACAGCTTCTGTATCTTCCTGCTGGATATCCTCTGTCTCGTCTGCAGCAGCTTCTGGCACTGCTACATCCTCTGTTGCTTCTTCTGTTATGTCTGCAGCATCCTCTATAGCTTCTTCTGCTACAGCTTCAGTATCCTCTGCCGTTTCCTCTGTGGTGAACTACTCGGCAACTTAGTTACCAGAGCATCTGAAATCTGGCGGGATACCGCCTTTTTTCAGGGTGCGTCCATGACACCAATACTGCT